>CAMXQV010000050.1 GCA_947245515.1 uncultured Clostridium sp.
GTCAAATTTTAACTTAAATCTAATTTTTCTATGGGACTTTTTTTACAGCCCCTTTGTTTTTCTTATTATTAATATACCACGATATACCTACAAAAGTTAATATAATAAAAAATATACTTCCAAGGATTAGAACTTTTTTATTACTATTTTCTTCTAATTTAGTTTTACTTTCTTCAAAATTCTTACTTAATTCTTCTATTTTATATGCATATTCCACTTTATTAAGGTTTTCTTTTTGTTCTTCTAAGTATTTTTGTTCTTCTTCTTCATTTCTTCTATAAACTTCAACTTGATATTTCTTTTTTGTAAAATTATTTTCAGCTGTAACTATAATGTTAACTAGATTATTGCCCTGTTTTAAATTTTCTTTTCCCAAAATCTCGACAACTGCATGTTCATTTTGTGGAATAGCAAGAACGTTTATATTATCCGTTTCCTTTGAAACTTCTGCTTTATAATTTGTTTCAAGATTATCAAAAGGAGGATTTAATAAAACGTTTTCTATTGCTAAAATTTCTAAGTTCGTATTTGCTAATTCTAAATTTTCTGTTTTAGTTACATTAATTGTATATATTTTTGTTTGTGTTTTATCTTGTGAGCTTACTTTAAGGTTTATTATATTTAAGCCCTCTTTTAAAGCTTTATTCCCTGTTATCTCAACTGTTGCATTTGGATTCTCTGTTACAGTTAACACTTCTAAGTCCTTAATATCCTTAGATATAGTTATATAATAATCAAAGATATTTTTATCAAATTGTGGTGTTATTCCTTCATGATTTAATCTTAATACTTGCAAATTAGCATTACTACTTTGAGAACTTGTTCCAGTTTCTTCAGTCTGTTGTAAAAAGCTTTCTTCTTCTCCTATTTTAATTTTTTTATCTTGTATATTTACGTTTATAAGTTGACTTTCTTTATTATAAAATTCTCCTTGCATAGTAAAGGTAACTATGCCCTTATCTTTTGCCCTAAATTTTAACTTCGCTATTTCACCATCTTTTTCTCCGCTTCCCCCCTAAGGTATCATACCATACATAATTAATACGATTCTCTATAATATTTATATTATCTTGATTAGATATGCAATCTAATTTTTCTTTATCAAAATATAAGGAGAAATTAAAAGCAGAAGTTTTTTCATCTATTAAATTTATGGTTATCTCAATTTCTTCTCCATTTTTTGCTACTTCTTTGTTACTTTCTATATACAATTTACCTTCACTTTTTGAATAACTTAAATTGCAAGAAATAATTACTAAAAAAATAACTAAAAATAATACTTTTTTTCTCAATAGAAAATTCCTCCTTGTTCAATAATTTGTAATCCCAAAATATGCCTTTGTATTAATAATAAATCAATAGAAGTAGGCTTTTTATCATTTTTATTAATATTAGAAGCTTTAACAAAAATCTGCCCCATTGTTTGTATTTCTAAAATATGTCGTTGTAAAACTAGCAAATCTACACTATTAATTTTGCCATCTCCATTACAATCACCAAACACAATAATTTTATATTGTCTTATTATTTGGCCATTTTCTTTTATTCGTACTTTAGTACCTGTTCCAACAATATCTGTGTCTTGTAATACTTGATTTTTATCCTTAACTATTTCAATTTCTAGATTAGTTGTTATTTTACTTTTTATATCTGCTACAGTATTACTATTGTAATTAACTCCGCTAATTGTAAAATCGCTTACTTTTAAAGAATTATCAAAAATAATTTCAGAAGCTTCTAATTGTCTAACTACATAAATATCAACTTCTGCTTTTATATTTTGATTTTCCTTTGAACATGCTTCCAATTTTGCACTTCCCTCTTGAAGTGCAGTTATTATTCCATTTTCTTCAACTGTTGCAATTTGTGTATTAGAACTACTATATAAAATAGTTTTGTCATTAGAATCTTCTGGTTCAACCCTTCCTTTTATTTCAAAGGTTTCACCCACTTCTAGAAAAACTTCGCTTTCATCTAATTTTATTCCAGTTACTGGACTATATACTGTAATTTCTATTTGACTTTTGACATCCTTATCTTGTGCTTTTACAGTTATTATAGTTTTGCCTGAACTTAGAGCTAAAATATTTCCTTTATCATCAATTGTTGCAACTTTATTATTACTTGAAGAATAAATAACCTTATTATTACTTGCTTCTTTTGGAAAAATTGTCACTTGTAATTGCTTTTTTTCACCTTTTAAAACAGTAGAATTATCAATTGCAAGCTCAAGCCTTTCTATCTTCACCTCTGGTATCTCTGATACATAATTTTGAAATATATATCCTATAATTCCATTATCTAATTTAACTTTATCCCATCTTTCACCAGCTTGTCTACCTTTTTCCAATCTAGTCATTTTAGTTTCTTTATTAATCGTAGTAATTATTTCATAGGAAGTTGATGGTCCTGTACGAAGATTTACTTTATCTGAATTACATAATAATTTTTTATCATCTTTTACAAAATCCTTTGAATTTATATTTGGATTTTGGGTAGGAATTGATGGCATATTATTATAAATAGGAATAATAAAAGTCATAGGAGTATCTAATAATCCACTTTTATTATAACCATTATAAATTGACTTAGCCTCGCTATAAGGTGCTAATACATTTGTCATGTATTGATGTGTAAATAAGGTACCCTTTCTATCATCATTCACATCAAATTTTTGCAAATATACAGTATTTTGACCAACCTTAATATAACTAGAGCCAATAAAAATAGCTCCACCTGTAATTGCTTTTTCTTTCGTATTCCAAGGAATTAAATATTTATCTTTAGTAGCTTGACTTGCACCTTTACCATCTTTAGCATATTGTAAACCTTTTTTTATAGCTCCCATAGGTTCTGAGGAACTAGTAGCACCTATATTATAAAAATTATAATATCCTTCAAAACCTGGTACTTTACCACTAATAGAACTATGTGATAAAAAAGGTCCTACTTCTTGTTTTATACGAGAAGCTAAATGATATGGACTAACCTTAGACGTCTGTCCACCTCTTAAAATCAAATCAGAATATTTTTCGTTCATATTTATAGTTTGTCCACCAGTATTCAAATATGAAACCTTAGTATTATAAAACTCTGTTCCATATAAAATCTTTTCAATACTATTTAAATTATTAGTATATGCTTCATAAGATAAAGTCTCAAATTGAAAAAGACGACCTTCATTTAAAAAATTTCGTGGATCCATGCAAAACTCAACAGCTTGCCTTGAACTATCAACCCAACCGCTGTCAATCTCTACATTATATTGACCAGGTTTAGTATTTTTCCAACTATCTGAATAATTCTTTGGAACTAAATTCTTACCATAAATATTTTCTTGATCTATAACATAATTCCAATCTAAATTAGTATACAAGGCTCTAAAATTCCAAGATGGATGTTTTTTTGACAATTCAATTAAATATGGCTGAAAAGTATCAGGAAAATTCTCAATTCCATCTTTTTTATCAGATGCAAAAGCACTAAAGTAAAAAAATAAACCAACTAAAATTAAAATAAAAAAAACTCTTGGGATGATTCTAGGGACGGAGGAAAAAATCATGATTTAACCTCCCTTGCTTTTACAATTATCCTTTTTGAGGAATCACTTGTACATGTAATTAAGGTTACTTCTTTATCTCCATTTGTTTTTTGAGATAAACAACTTACATCTTCTGGTAAAACAGTATAAATCTTATAAACTTCGTAATTTACCTTACCTGTATTATTATCTGAAATTGTAAAGGTATTCCCTATTTCCAATTTCTTTAGATTTCTAAACATATTATTATTTTTGAAATTGTGTCCTGCAACACAAAAGTTCCCAACTTGATTTGGATTTGCTCCCCAAAATTTTGTAACAGACACCTTTAATGCACTTGTAGAGTAATTTTTTAATATATAGGTTTTTAAATTTATTGCTGGAATTTCTAATTTTGCTAATACATCATATCCTCTATATTCTTTTATAACTTCTTCTCTTGGATATTCTACTTTTTTTTCTAGTTCTTGTGTTTCTTCCTTTACTTTTGCTTCTTTTGTCTGTTCGTTTATTGTTTCTTTTTTATTTGAATTATAAATTGTACTTATATTATTTGTTATATAACCTGATTCTTTTTTTTCAATATGATTATCTTTGTATTCTATAATTCCTATACATGCAATAATACTAAGTATAAGGCTTATTAATATAAAATTGACATATTTTGACCTTTTTTTCACTTTTTTACTCTCTCCTTTTTATGTAATAAGGAATTTTTAAAATGGAGGATGATTTTGGGGACGGAGGAAAAAATCATGATAATAATATAAAAAATATATTAAATAATAAATTTAATTAGCTATCATGATTTTTTCCTCCGTCCCCAAAATCATCCTCCATCCTCAAAGTCCCTTATCAATTAATTAAATTGTATTATTTTTTACTATTATAATAAACGTAACTGCTTAATAAAGCAATTAAAACTATTATAACTGGAATAAACATATTATTACCTGTCTTAGGTAACTTTTCTGGCATTTGTTCCTCTATACTTGGAGTTGTTTCTTCTGGAGTTGTAGTTTCTGGAGTTTCAGGTGTCTCTGGTGTTGTAGGTACCTCAGGTTTTTCTGGTGTTGTTACAGGTGGTTCAGGTGTTGCTGTTTCTAATACTGAAACAGTTATTGCCTTTTCAGCTATTACTTGGTCTGAATTGTCTCTATCTATTAATTTTAAAGTTATTGTATAATCTCCTGCTTTACTGAAAGTTGCTTTTGTTTTTAATACTTGTGATACGTCTTTTCCACCAATTTTATAACCTTGTGCATCTCCCCATCCACTTTGGATGATGTCATGTTCTAAGTCTGAACTGTCTGTTGCCATTAATTTTACAGTTGCATCTGTTGGTGTAGTCGCTTCTGCTATTAATCTTGCATGTTCATAATAACGTCCCATTGGTGATGAATATGATAAGGTCATTTCTTTTTGTTGTTCTTTTATTACTTCACCTGTATAATCTAATTTTATTGTGTAATCTTCATAAGCTGGTTCTACAGTTACATTTTTAACGATTGGTGTTGTGATATCATCATAAGTTACTGATGCATCAGCATTTGCTAACCCTTCTGCTGTTATTGTAAATTCAGTTGGATTAGAAGTTGTTATATCTGCTTTAGCTTTAAAGGTTACACTCATATTGGTTCTAGGATTTGTTCCTCCTGTAGAATCATGATATACTACTTTTACTTTATCTGTTGTGTCATTTGCTGTTCCTCCTTCTGCTGATATATATTCAAAGATATTATTATCATAAGAAACATCAAAAGTATATGCTCCTAAATTTGTTCCAAATTCAACATTTACTTTTACTTCTTCTCCTGGTCTTACAGTTGTTTTATCTGTTTTTATATCTATTGTATCTAATGCAGCAGCATAAGTATTTCCAGTAAAAATAAGTAAAGATAATATACTTATTATAGTTAAAATACTAATTATTTTTTTCATTAATAATTTCCTCCTTTTTTGTTTTATATTTTTATTATGTTTAAATTTTTTTCAATTATGTAATACTAAAAAAGAAACCTAATAGAAATATTTTCTATTAGGTTTTTATATTAAATAATTAGTAACTTATTCTACTATATTTAAGAATAAATATCTTAATCTTCTCTGCTTTTATCTTTCTTATTAAAGCTTTCTCTTTGTATATAATAATTTAATTCGGCTGAAAATTTTGTATTTGCATTTGCATTTGGTTTTTTAGTTTTTTCATTTTTCTCTTCTTTTTTTATTCCAGCCTTTTTATCAAAAACAGCCATATATCTTTTTTTAAAATCGTTAACTTTTCCTTCGTAATATTCTTCTTCCTCCAAATGATCTTTTGGTTTTTTTCCGTATTCCTCACTTGGAGTGATCTTTGTTGTTTTTTCAATTTTACTCATTTTTATCTTCTCTTTTCTAATAATATTATAAAATAATTATTATTTATCTTACTGTTGCTTCTGCAACAATTTGGTCAGCAACTTCTTGTGCATTCGGATCCTTTGTAAGTCCAAAAGGTATTATTGAAAATCCATAAGTTTTCATTGCACTCTCTATAATAGCTTGTTTCATTCCATCTTCTGTTTCCTTTAATTGGTTTCTAATTGCTCTATCTTGTTTAACAAACAAAGCACGTATAACTTCTTTTAGAGTAATTTCAAAATTTCTTCTATCAATCATTATTTGTTGAATGTTTGTTGTTTGTTTTTCATTACATATTATTTCTATATATTCCTGTGAATAACCTTTATTTTTTAGAGCTCCTTTTATTATATCTATTGCTTCTTTCTTTATATTTTCTGATAATATTTTAGCCTTTTCTTCTATTACTCGATTTGTATTAATTTCTTCAGTTGTTAATTCTCCTCCACTTATTTCATCAGTATTAACTAAATTTTCCCAATTATCTACGCTGTTTTGTGGAAAATATTGACTCACATTATTAAATACTTCCTTTTGTTCCTCCGTTAATACAACACCATTATTTTCATCTCTTATATCTCCCATAATAATTTCCTCCTTATAATTTTATTTTATTTTTTCTTTAAGTTTAACTAAAGTATTTAATGCATCAATAGGTGTCAATTCATTTAGATTAATTTTATCAACCTCATGTGCAATTTCTGCTAATTTATAATTATACATATCGAATTGACCTTCGACCTCTTTACTTTTTTCTACTTTTTCTTGTGACTTACCAGTTAAAATATTTTTTCTTTCTAAAGAACGTAAAATTTCCTTAGCTTTTCCGAGTTACAACTTTAGGAACACCTGCTAATCTAGCAACATGAATTCCATAACTTTCATCTGTTCCTCCTCTTACTATCTTTCTAATAAAGACTATATCTTCACCTTTTTCCTTAACAGCAATAGAATAATTCTTAATTCCATCTAATTTTTCTTCTAACTCTGTTAATTCATGATAGTGAGTAGCAAATAAAGTTTTTGCTCCACATTTTTCTTTATCAGCAATATATTCTGCAACTGCCCAAGCAATTGATAAGCCATCATAAGTTGAAGTTCCCCTACCAATTTCATCTAAAATTACTAAACTATTTTTTGTTGCTTCTTTTAAAATCGTTGCAACTTCCATCATTTCTACCATAAATGTACTTTGTCCCATACTTAAATCGTCAGATGCTCCAACTCTTGTAAAAATTTTATCAACTACTCCTATTATTGCCGATTCTGCTGGAACAAAACTTCCAACTTGTGCCATTAAAGTAATAAGTGCAACTTGTCTCATATATGTAGATTTACCAGCCATATTAGGACCAGTAATTATAGATAATCTATTATCATCTTCATCTAAATATGTATCATTTTCTACAAATGTTCCTGCACCCAAAATCTTTTCTACTACTGGATGTCTGCCATTTTTTATATCAATTTTTCCTAAAGAGTTTACTTCTGGCATACAATAATTCATATCTTCTGCAACTGTTGCAAAGGATGTTAAAACATCTAAAGTTGATACAATTTCACTTGTTTTTTGAAGTCTAACAATATTTTTAGCAATTTGTTCTCTAATTTCTGTAAAAGCCTTATATTCTAATGCAATTACTTTTTCCTCTGAACCTAATATTTGATTTTCTAAATTTTTTAGTTCTTCTGTTATATATCTTTCTGCATTTGTTAAAGTTTGCTTTCTTATATATCTTTCTGGAACTTGATTTAAATTTGATTTTGTAACCTCTAAATAATATCCAAATACTTTATTAAAACCAATTTTTAAGTTTTTAATACCTGTTTTTTCCTTTTCATCTGCTTCTAATTGAATTAGCCAATTTTTTCCTTCAGTTTGAGCAGTTTTTAATTTGTCAATTTCCTCATTATATCCTAATTTAATTATTCCACCTTCTTTTACTGACATTGGTGGATCTTCCACTATTGATGTTTCTATAAGTTCATATATATCTTTTAATTCATCTAAATTTTCATATAGTTCTTTTAATAATTCCGAATCACACTCTAATAGGCATTTCTTTACTTCTGGCAATTTGAATAAGGAATTTTTTAGAGTAATCATATCTCTTGCATTTGCATTTCCATAAGCCATTTTACCTGATAAACGTTCAATATCATATACTTTTTTTAAATTTTCTATAATATCTCCTCTAAGCATTATATTATCTTTTAATTCTTTAACTGAATTTAATCTTTTATTAATATCTTTTACATCTACTAAAGGATCATTAAGCCATCTTCTTAAAAGTCTTCCTCCCATAGATGTAGAAGTTTTATCAAGTACCCACAATAAAGTACCTTTTTTAGATTTATCTCTCATTTTTTCTGTTATTTCTAAATTCCTTCTTGCACTAATATCTAAAGCCATATATCTTGATAGCTGATAAACTATAATTTTATTTATATGGTCAAGACTTGTTTTTTGAGTTTCTTCCATGTATTCTATTAATGCATTTATAGAACTAATTGCTAACTTTTTGTCTTCAAGATTTTCTACTTTTTTACCATTAGTATCTACAATATTAAATCTTAAATTCAGATTATTTAAATCGCTTGAAAAAAATTTATTATTAAATTTGGTTATATAAACCTTTTCGAATCTTTCTTTTATTTTTAAAATTTCCTCTGTACAATCAGACATCATAGAATTTATAACCAATTCTGATGGAGTATATCTTGCTATTTCATCTAATAACATAGGAAAATTATTATTATCTTTAATCTCTGTTGTATAAAATTCTCCTGTAGAAATATCACAAATACTAATGCCAAAATAAATTCCAGATTTAAAAATAGACATAATATAATTGTTTTTTCTTTCTTCAAGTAAATTACTATCAACTAAGGTTCCTGGTGTAATTACTTTAATAACACCTCTTTTAACTATTCCTTTAGTTTCTTTTGGATCTTCTAATTGTTCACAAATAGCTACTTTAAACCCTTTAGCAATTAACTTTGCAACATAAGTATCTGCTGCATGATGTGGTACTCCACACATAGGTGCTCTTTCTTCTTGTCCACAATCTTTACCTGTTAAAGTTAACTCTAATTCTCTAGAAACTGTTAATGCATCATCAAAAAACATTTCATAAAAATCACCTAAACGATAAAACAGTATACAGTCTTTATATTCCTCTTTAGTTTCAAGATATTTTTGCATCATAGGTGAATATTCTGCCATAATTTTTACTCCTTTTATTCTTATTTATTTTTCTTCTCTTACTTTATTATTAAAAAATTTTTCTAAATTTTTTATTTGTTTTACTTTTATATTTGTTCCTTCTACTAGAATTCTTTATATAGTTTTTATCTTCAATTCATTTTTTAGCAGAGGTTAAACCTTTTTAACTTAGTATAATTATTTTAGAAGATTGTTGTTAGAAATTTAACTAACTTTTTGTACCTTCTTTATATTTGCTTGCCTTCTTACAATTCTTTTTATTTTATCTCTATATTCTATTTTATCCTCTGTCCTAGGCAAAATATAGTTTTCATTTAGTTGTTGCTTACTTTTCCCATATCTATTTTTATATTCTAAATCATTTCTCTTAAAACAAAAATCAAAATCCTTTTTTGGAATTATTGTTGTCTGTGCAACTGTTATTATATTTAGTATTCTTTGAAAAATTTTTTCTGTGCTAACTTGTAAATTAGTTTCTCCTAAATCTTGTAATACATACTTTGCAGCATTTTTTGGCAGTTCATTATTTTGTAAAACCTGAATTTCATTTAAAAATGCTAAAGTTTTATATAATTTTTCATTTCCTATACTATATATAAATCCCTTACTTGATTTTAATAACATATTTAATTCTTTATCACTCATTAAATCTAAATCTTGAAAAACTTTTACTTTTCTTTCTAATACTTGTAGTGGATTCTGTTGTAATATTCTTGGGTATCTATTTATTAAATTTATTATGTCATTTTCAGATATATATGTTTCATCTTTTTTTAGTATACCCTCATTTCTTTGTTTAAAAAATTGTACTATTTGAGATATATTATTTATAAAAGTATCTACATTCATACTATCAAATTCTTTACTTTGAAAAAGATTTCCTAACTTTTTAGCAAAGCTTGCAATTTTATTTTTAGATAAACTTTGTATGCTTTTATCATATTTTTTATTTTCTCCTATATTAATTGCTTTTGTTACCTTTGTATTTCTATTACTTTGCATTTTTTTGTTCCTTTACTTTCTTTGGATTTTATTTTTATATAATTTTTGCTTTTAAATACCACATATGTTCTGAAATAATATTTACTTTTTGTATTGTCCCTATTAATTCTTTTTTTCCCTCAAAAACAACAACTTTGTTACTATCAGTTCTGCCAGTAAGCATATTTTCATTATTTTTACTTATCCCTTCTACTAAGATTTTTTGAGTTGTTTGTATATATTTTTGGTTATTTTTTTCAATTTGACTTTCAAATAATTTTTTTAATTCATCAAATCTTTTATGTTTTATTTCTTCTGGAATTTGATTTCCCATTCTGTCTCCTGGTGTTCCTATCCTTCTTGAATAGATAAACATATATACTTGTTCATAATTTACTTTTTTTACAACGTCAAGAGTATCTTCAAATTCCTCATCTGTTTCTCCTGGAAATCCAACTATTATATCTGTTGATAAGGTTAAATTTGGAATTTTACTTTTCATTTTTTCTACTAATTTTAAATATTGTTCTTTTGTATATTTTCTATTCATATCTTTTAATACTTTAGAATTTCCTGATTGCAAAGGTAAATGTACTAGTTTACATACTTTATCACAGTCTGCTATTGCTTCTATTACATCATCTGTAAAGTCCTTTGGATGTGGTGAAATAAATCTTATTCTTTCTATTCCATCAATTTTATTTATTGCCTTTAATAAGGTTGCAAAAGAATTAATTCCTTCATATTGTTCAAATTTAATATTTTTTTCTTTTTCAACACGTAAATATGAATTGACATTTTGCCCTAATAAGGTAATTTCTTTATAGTCTTTTCTTGCTAAGGCTTTTACTTCTTCTATTATGTCTTTTGGTTTTCTACTTCTTTCTCTTCCTCTTACATATGGAACTATACAATAACTACAAAAGTTGTTACATCCATTCATTATTGTTACTGATGCCTTATATTTACTTTCTCTTTTTATTGGTAATCCTTCATAAATTTTTCCTTCTATATCTATTATGTCTTCTTTTTTTCTTTTTTCTTCTATAACTTTATATAAATTTTCAGGAAGTTTATGTAAGGTATGTGTTCCAAATAAGATGTCTACAAAGGGATAACTTTTTTTTATTTTGTCTGTTATGTGCTTTTCTTGCATCATGCACCCACCTATTGCTATTATTGTCCCTTTATCTTCTTTTATTTTTTTTAATTCCCCTAACTTCCCAAATAATTTTTCTTCTGCATTTTCTCTTACACAACATGTGTTAAATATTACTATTTCTGCTTCTGATTGCTTTTCTGTTTTTTGGTAGCCCATTTCTTCTAATATTCCACATATTTTTTCTGAGTCATTTTCATTTAACTGACATCCCATTGTTGTTATGTTGTAATTTTCTTTTTTGTTTTGATTTATTTTTTTTACTTTTTCTATATATTGTTTTTGCTCTTTTATTTCTTCTGATGGTTCCAATTTCGTTCCTCCATTTTATACTATTTTATTATATTTTGACACTTTTTGCAAGTTAAAAATTGTAATCCTTTAAAATTAAAATTTATTTAATATTGATAAATTTCAAATAGCGCGAGAAGGATTATAATTATTTATTTTTGAGTGACTCCGGGGTAACCAATCAAAAATTCTGAAAAAGTTTGACAAAACTTTTTCAGAGAATTTTTAGGTTGAGGCAAAGAGAATAATAAATAATTATAACCCTTTGGGAGCGAGTAGAATAAATAAATTTTAATTTTTAAAGGATTACAATTTTTACTTGCTTAAAATGTAAAAAATCCTGTGTTTATACAGGATTCCATTTAACTTTTTATTTAATTTTTTTATTTTAAGCAAGACCATATTTTTTCTTAAATTTATCTGCTCTACCACCAACTGTTTCTTGTCTTAAGTTTCCTGTCCAATATGGATGGCATTTAGAACAAACGTCTACTTTTAAATCTTTTTTTGTTGAACCAACTTCTAAAACATTACCACATGCACATGTAATAGTTGTTTGGTTATATTCTGGATGTATATTTTTTTTCATTTAAAGTTCACCTCTTTCTTAGTTATAAATAACATGACTATTTTTTATAATATCATATTTTATCTAATAATTCAAGTATATTTTTTATTTTTCATCTTTTTGATGTTCTTGTGCATACTGTGCTGAATATAACATTTCTTTATTTATTGATAATTTATTAACTAGTTTTCCCATTACATTAAAAACGCAAGCAACTATTAAAATTATCATTCCTATTCTTTTCCAATATTTAGCAAGCATTTTTTCTCTCCTTTAAACTAATTCAATATAATTATACTTTTATTTTAAAAAAAAGTCAATAATTTTTAATTGTTTTGGTTACACTATATGATTAATTTATGATAATGTCTTAAGTAGTAACTTTAGAAAATGTCCCAATT
>CAMXQV010000051.1 GCA_947245515.1 uncultured Clostridium sp.
TTCTAGTGCTATACTAACTTAAACGACCACTGCGACAGCAGTTTAGTGCAATTACTATTTGATTTTTACTTAATAAGCATCAAAAAATGCTTGACTTTTTATAGTTGGTCTTTCTGTCTTATATTAAATAAAATTATTAATGTATTATTTTTTTACGTTATAATAACACTTTCAAAAAATCTTTCCTGAAATTCTGTTAATGCTCGAATTTCAGTATTTGTATCAAATCTGTTTTCACTTTATACCTACCTCATACTTTTACAATAATTATAATATTATTTTTCAAAAAAGTATATAAAAATGCCGAAAAAATAAATTATTTTTAAATTTTCTTGTTTCAAAAGAACTAACTATTAATTAATTTTTTCTAACATATAAATCATCTTCTTGCATAATATCTCAGCTTATTTTCTTCATTCACATATATCATCATCTCCTCTACTAAAAAATTATCAATTATATTAAAAAAAAGCATAATGAAAAAAATTTTTTCATCACACTTTTTATAGATAATTACCATTTATTTTTTTAATTATACAGTAAATATAAATTTATTTTTCTGTTACTTATTTTAATTTTCATTAAAATTCGTGATTTGCCATTTTCGAGCAATTCTTACAGCCTCTAGTAAAATTAATATGTGTTTTTTTCTGACAGCCGAGGACTGGTCCACAATTAATGGCATACCTTTGTCAGGTTAATATGTGGCTTGAGAGATATCAGCCTAAAATTGAATTATAGTTATAAACTTGAGGTGACAAATTGGAACCTCAAGTTTTTTAATTATCTATTATACTTTTCTATTTTGTAATATCTGTATTATCTCTATTAATGAATTTAATTTTGCATATAGTATATTTTTCACTTCTTCTGTTGGTTGTTCCAAATCTGGTATCATTATAGGCTTTAATCCAGCTCGAAAAACAGATAATATACCACTATTGCTATCTTCTATACCAATACACTGTTATTTTGGAACATTTAATAATTCAATAGCCTTTAAATAAATTTGTGGATTTGGTTTTCCATTCTCTATCATATCTCCTGCAACGATAACATCAAAAAAATCTAATACATTAATTTTTTCTAAGTATCTTCTAATAGTTTCTTCTTCTGAAGAACTGGCTACTGCTATTTTGTACTGATTAGTTTTTAGAAAATCAAGTATTTCCATTAGTCCTTTCTTCATCTTTATTCCGTTAATATTTAAATATCTTTCAACAAATTCATTTCTACTATTATATAGCTTTTCAAAATTGATATTTTTAAATTTTTCCTTTATAAATTCTTTGCAATATTCTTTATTCGTTCCTCTAATTTTAGATAATATATTATCATCTATTACAATGTTTTGGCAATCTCCTGCATACTTCCAACCATTTTCTTTTATCTTTTCTGTATCTATCATTGTTCCATCCATATCAAATATTACTGCATTAATTTTTTGATTATTTTTATTTTTCATAGTCTTCATTCCTCTATAAATTCCATATTTTTACAAAATAACTTCTTCAAATTTCTTTATATATTCTATATCCTTCATTTTAGAAATTGCAAAACATTTCTTTCCTAAATCTTTAAGTGAAGCACCTATATGATATAATTCTTTATTATCAATGATGATAAATCTATCATGAAATTTATTTGTTTTTGCCACTTTTAAGATTGGATATTGTTTATTAAATTTATTAATATCTAACTTTGTTAAATTAGAATTTTGAGATGTTAATATTACAACTTCTACATTTTTATTTTTCTTTGCTAACATTTTTAAAATACTATCATCTATATAATTATCTATAATTAAAATTTTATTTTTAGAAGTTTTAATTATATCAATTATTAAATTATAACTATCATAAATTTGTCCGTCAAAAAATATTTTTTGATTAAATTCACTTTGTTTTTTGTTTTGCAACTCATCAAATACAATATCAAACTTTTTGTCATATTCTAAAAATTTATGCTCCATTCTAGTAGATAAATCAAATATGTTAGAATTAGTAGCTATAAATTTTCGCATCTCTACAAATGCATTCATTATATTAATGCTTACTTGGATTGCAATTTCATTTTTTAGTAATCCTGAAAGCATTGCTATTCCTTGCTCTGTAAATACATATGGCAAATACTTTCTAGTTACTTTTCTTTTATCATTAGTTTGATAATTTAAGGTTGCAATTTGCAACCTTAAATTATCAAATTCTTCCCTTGTTAATTGAAAACAAAAACTTTCTGGAAATCTTTCTTTATTTCTTCTTACAGCAAGATTGACATATTTTGTCTCATAATGATATAACATAGCCACATCACTATCTAACATTACTTGTTTTCCTCTAATTGTATAAATTAAATTTTTAATATTGTCTATATCATATTCTATTACATCAACTTCTTTATTTATAGAAATTATAGTATTTTCTTCATTCATAATTTTCACATCCTTTTAGATTGTGTTTATTATAAAACATTTGTTTTCAGAAGTCAACAGATTTTTATATAAATTCGCCATATATTTTATCACTTTTTACTACTTTTTTAAAAATAGGTAATTACACTTTTAAAAAATGTTTATTTTTCAATACTTTTCATGCGTACCGTTTACTGACACTCTATGACAGGTCCACAATTAATGGCGTACCTTTGTCAAGTAAATATGTGGCTTGAGAGGTATCAGCCTAAAATTGAGTTATAATATTAAAAGAGGCTGAACAACCTATTTTATATATTATTTTGATTATTATACTCATTATAAAAAAATGGAATAATACTTATTTTTGCTACTAAATAGAAAATAAAATATAATAAAATTTCTGGTGCTAGAAATAAATAAATAGCCCAAGTTAAAATATTTATAAAGATACAAGCAATAAAAAATTTTTTATTTGCAAAACTAATTTGTATTATATCAAATATATTTATTAAGTACATGAAAATTTCAATGTACGCAGGATAAAATTATGAAATAATTTTTATAATCTATGTAACGGTTAATACAACAGCATTTGAAGATTATAACTGCCTAAAAAACCATACATATATTTTAAATTGTAGATAAACTATTTATGTAAAATTTATATAGTAAAATCAATAGCTACAAGTCCTAAATTTTTTACCATAAAATCTATAAAATTGAAAACCTAGTATTATCAATGCTTTTGACGGTTTTTAGTATTCTAAAATCATTGTAACACTTGATATAACTAGGTTAGAAACTTTTTAAAAAATTTTTTATAATTTTATCCTGCAATGTACGAAATATATAGTAATATGTCAAGATAATAACCATCAGCATATGGAAATATACCTACTAATGATGATTTTATACACGCAACAAAAATACTTACTAATAATATATATTGAATAATTTTCATGTTTTTCAACTTACATAGTACACAAATAAAATAAACAACTAGTATTATACTATTTATGTGTAATAGTAATAATGCCCCTAATTCCTTTATTTCTTGGTCAAATGAATAATATGAAAAAAAATCAAAGCTATACAAATAGGCAAAAATATAATAAACAATATAGATTAAAGTTGCAATCAATCCAATTACTGCAGCATTATTTCTATTCGCTAAAAAACTTTTCATGGATAATTCCCCCCTTCTATAATAAATTCCTTCTTATGCTAAAATTGCTATTTCATTTCTCAATAATCCTAAAAGCATTGCTATTCCTTGTTCGGTAAAAACATATGGTAAATATCTTCTTCCTCCATAGTTTTCTTTTTCTAAACTTGAGGTCACAAATTGTGACCTCAAGTTGTCTAACTCTTCTTCATTGAGTTGAAAACAAAATTTTTCTGGAAATGTTTGTATATTTCTCTTTACAGTCTGATTAATTTTTTTAGTTTCATAATGATACAACATTGCTACATCACTGTCTAACATTACTTGCTGTCCTCGAATTGTATAAATTAAATTTTTAATATTGTCTATATCATATTTTATTACATCTAATTCTTTATTATCTATCACTATAAACCTATCATGAAATTTTATTCTATATAATATAATTCTTTCCATTCTTTATTTTTATAAATATATGGCATATCCACCCCATCTTCTTCTACAATTGTAATATCTTGAACATTTATAAAATTATTAGGTATTATACCTAAATTTGAATATCCACATAACGCTCGTACATCGCCATTTTCTGTTAATGCAACTATATTCATTATACTTATTTCAATTTTCTTATATTTACAATTATTATTATTTAAATATTTATCAGTCTTACTCCATTTTTCATTATCCTCAATAGGTAAAATGATATTTTCATTTGTTATTTTGTATAAATTTATTCCATCTAGAAAATAAATTTTTATAATATTTTCACTTAAAAGTTCTAATTCTTCTTGATACTCTGCTGTTTTATAAAGCTTTCCTGAATTTGTTAATACATATATATTATTATCAAAGTCAGTTTCAATTTGTTTTATTTTTCTTTTATCAATTTTTTTATATATACAAGTAAAATTTTTAAAAAGTTCTTCTTGTTCATCTTTTGATATATTATATATTTTTTGACTTTTGTGATTATTTACTCTAAAAATATCTTCATCACTCATTCCAGCGAGTTTTAGTCCTTCATCAGTATAAAAATCTGGCATTTGATTTTTAAATTCTGTTTTATAAATATCATAAGCATGTACAAACAATTCTAATCCGATTTTTCCAGTTATAAAACTACTTATATCTTTTAATATTCGGTGATGTCCAGTAAGTTTTTTATCATAATATTCAAAAGAATCATAATCCCATTTATTATCTCTTACAAATTCAGTTGAATCTTCCCCATATAAATAATACCCATATCCAATCATATCTGAAGAATCATAATTTCCTTTTGCTAAGAATTCCTCAAGTCCTTCTCGCCAAGTACATAAATAATCTAAAACAAAAATATCATCACAATCACCATAATTTCTAAGAGAATTACTGTCTGTTGCAAGAATATCTCCTTTTTTAAATGGTGTTGGAATATTTAAGAAAATTTGGTCAATATCTAAAAAACAATTCTCTGATTCTTTTATATTGGTTAAAATTGCTATTTTGTCTTTTACAATAAATTCAGCATAAATTTCTTTATTCTTTTTCCCAAAATATTTCTTAGTAATTTGGAAAGATATTGTGTCCTTGTATTCTTTGATATATTTTTGAATATCTTTTAATGCTTCTTTGTAATTTTTAAAAGTATTTTTTATATCACTTCTATGATCATAATGTAAAGTTGATTTGTTATATTCTGTCCAAGTACATATACTATCATCATTTTCGTCAATTAATTTTTTATATACTACATTTAATCTTTGAATTTCTTGCTTTATCATTGTTTTTACACTTTTATAATAATTACAATTAATTTTTTCTTTTACTTCCATATCTGGATAATTTTTTATCAAATCATTATACTTTTTAATTTTATCTTGTATATTTATTCTATTGTTTCTATATACTAAAACAGCTAATTCTTCGGTATTAAATTTGTGTTTTATACTTCTACAATAATCTGAAATTGCTCTTGAATTTATAAGATTATAATCATCCTTTATTTCTCCTTTTTCTTTTAATATTCCCCTATTAAACATTTCAAGTATCATTTCTAAATCATTGATTTTATTGTCTATATTCTTATCATACTTAAATTCTTGATTATTTTTGTGAATTTCATTTAAATCATATAATCTATTTAATTCTGTTTTAACTTGTCTTTTACAATAATAGTCTTGTATTTTTAAGTCTGATTTTAATTTAAAATATACCTTATAAAATTCTTTAGGATAATGAACTTTATACCAACCTATTTTAAATTCATTTATTGTATTTTCAATTGCACAAGATTTTAAAAACAAATATTCTATCTTTTCTGCATCTTCTATATACCAATTAGGAATGTTATGTTCTCGTAATATCTTTTTATATTCTTCCCATTTATCCCTAAACTCTTTATACTCTTCGTTTTGTAATTTCCATAAGCTTCTTCCTTTTAATGCTTTCCCGTCTGTAATAAATAATGTTATATCATAAGCTGTATTTTTATCAATTCCAGCATTTAAAAGATAATTATACATATCTGCTCTATTTGAAATAACTTCATCGACTTTTTTACCTTTTTCTTCAATTAATAAACAAGCATTATAATTCCACGTTCTTGCACCATGTGAAAGTGCAGATATGTAAACTAAATCCTTGAAGTTGCGTGGTTTTGCAATTTCAATCATTTTTTTTACCAAAACATTTCCAAACTCTGAAATTCCATTTGTACTAATTTGATATGACTTATCCTTTGCATGTAAAAACATTTTTAAAGTTTCTTTATCATCTAATTTTATATTTTTTGAACTTGTATTCGTTTCTTTTTCTAATTCATGTAAAATTGTTAAATCCTCATTTCCTAATATATTGACTTTAGTTTTACCATATCTTTCTTGTAAATATCTAACTATTTTTGATTGTATTTTGCTTGAAAAATACAAATTAATTTTGGGTTCTTTATCATAATTTTTGCTAGCAAAAATCTCAAAAGGTAAATTATATTGAATAGGATTTATGTTTGTAATTCCTAATAAATATGCAACAAGCGAATTTCCAATACTACTTCTAAAACCTGTTTCATACCCTAATTTATTAGAATATTTTACTAATTCTCTACATATCAAATAAATGGTTTCAAAGTGATTGTTTATAATTGAATTTAACTCTAAGTCTAATCTATCTTTTATCTCTTTTGGAAGTTTTTTTCCATATAATTCATAAACTTTATTATAACAAATCTCTTTTAGATTAAAATCTTCTTTATTTATTTCATCTATCTCTTTAAATCCTGTATTCATTTATTCTTCTCTCCTTCTAATTGTTTGATTATTTCTGGAAAGTCTCTAAAACTTTTATTTTCATTTAATGTAATTTTTCCACATTCAATATCACTCCAGTTTATGTCTTTTAGTTCAATTTCTCCTTTAAAATATTTACTTAAAAATGTGATTGGCGAATCTTTTGGTAGTTCTCCTGTATAAAGTTCTAACTCATTTTCATAAAATACATCTATATGACAACCTTCATCAAATGCATTATGATTAACTATTACATCATAAGTATTTCTAAAAAATTTTTGAGTGTTACTTTTATGTGGTATATCTGTTATTACATGCAATTTATCTTGAAAGCTATAATCTTGAGATTTCTTAATTTTTACTATATCTCCTTTTTTAAATTTAGTTCCAGCAATTTTGTTATTATAATCTTCATAATTCATTGTTATTGTTTTTTCTTTTCGTTTTCCTTTAAAATTAAATATAAATATTCCAGAAATATTTTTTTCATTTCCCTTGTAATCATAATTATGTACAATTTTTGCTGGTTGTAATTTAGTAGAATATAAATCATAAATATCATAATCTTTAACAATTGGTAAATTGTTTATATTTTCTAATTTGTCAACTTTCTTTGGATTATATTCTGTTATTGAAAAATCATAACATGCTTTTAACTTAAATAATTGTTCATCTGTTAAATTAGGTATATTGTTTTTTTCTTCATCTTCAAACCAATCTTCATATTGCTCTCTTAATAGTTTTTCTAGCCAAACTTTTCCTTCACTAATTGCTTTTTCTTTTGTAGGATATACATTTTCATAATGTTTTTCTTCATTTAGATAACACATTACTTGTAAAAAATAAATCATCATAATAAAAAATTTCCTTTACAATTTATAATATAAACTATAAAAGAAACTTTATCAATTATATTGGTCACATAATGTGTATGTATGTCAAAAAATCTTTTAATTTTTCTGTAATATCATTATTTAAATCTTTAATATCTTTAAAAAATTCTTCGATTATTTTTCCCACTTTTTCCTCATTTTTCACATTACTTTTCTACCTTTCAATTTTATTTATATCTCTTAATAACCTTTTCTAAAATCATTTTTATTTCATCTCTTAAAAAACTTGGTTTTTTTACTTCTATTAAATCAATATTTCTCATTACCCACATTCTAAAGCCTAATGGATTTGTATCAACTACTAATTTAAAATGTTCTTCATCTCCTTGTATTTTCTTAATAGTTACATTTCTTCCAAAAGTATCAAAAATTGTATCTAATAGGCAAATATGGCAAATTGCTTCAACTTCTTCCTTTTTTCCTCCAAACATTTCTATTGAAGATTCCGCAAATTCTTGTATATCACTTTTTTCTTTCTTAATTGTTATTTTATCATTAAGAATTCGAATATTTTTTATTCTATCAATTCTATAATTATAAAATTCAGTTTGTCCTTCTTTAATTCCTATCAAGTAAAATTCTTGCTTGTTATATACAATAGCAAAAGGAGAAACTATTGGATTGCTTACTATTTTCTTTTCTAATTTATTTGTTATTGTATATTTCCAATATTCAAATTTGATTTTTTTGTGTTCATATATACTATTTGAAATATCTTCTATATTCTTTAATACTTCTACATTTTCAGTTTTGGAATCCTTGGCATATATTTGATAATCTTTTATTTTTTCATTTTCATATACTGTTTGTATATTCTTACATTTCTTTATAATGTCTTTAGCAATTGATGGAACTATATAATTTGCATAACTAAAATTATCAATTATAGCTCGAATTTCCCCAGGCTCAAAATCTGTTTCTGGATCTCTATTAATATAATAACCTTTGCCATTATCTTCTCTTGTACTAATATCATAATTTAATTTGTATTTTAGCAAATTGATATTTCTTCTTATTGTTCTCGTGTCAATTTGCATCTCATAGTTTTCTTTAACTTTTCTTTGTATTTCAGCACAAGAAAGCATATGTCCTTCATCACTATATTTTTTTAATAAATTTAGTATGTATAGTATATTTCCATTTTTTTCATATAAGTCCATAATTACTCCTTTTGTATCCATTCCGCTTTTAATTCTTCATAATTTTCCTCTGTATATATTTTTATCTTTTTACCATCTAAATCTTTAATAATATTTTTTATTAATTCTTCTATATTTTTCATTTGTTCTTTTATATTTCCGTTTAATGTTATTGTAAATATATTTATTTCAGATTGTTGTTTCGTTGAACCATCCCCTGATATGTTTATTGATATATTCTTTTCATCACAATATTCTTTCGTTCTTATTAATTTTTTAAAAATTTCAAAATATACTCGTTTTTTATTTTGTTTTTTAAATACTCTTGTATCAAATGTATTATATAATTTATATTTTTTTCCATTAGAAAAATAAATACATTCTTCTTTAAACTTATTATTATATTCTTCTTTACTTTTTATTTGTTCTCTTTTTTTCGCAAATTTTAACATTATTGTATTCTTTTTATCTTTATAAAAGTTTATTTTTATAAATGCATATTTACTAAATATATCTGATTCAATCTGAAAATTCAAAGGTAAATTACACCACCATGTTGTTTTACTTCCAGTTGTTCCTATATCAAAATAAATTTTCTCTTTATCATAAAATGAATATTCTACTTTTTGTTCTTTATTATTTTTTGTTGTTCTTCCATAATATGTAAGTAATTGCAGTTCACTCACATTTTTATTAATATTGTTATCTATATATTTTTGATACGCAATTTTTCCATCTTTTATTTCTTTAAAAAATGATAAGTATTTTATATCTTCTTTCTTCTTTTTTATAATTATATTATATTCATTTTCTTCATCATATTTTTGTGCACATTCCTCTATAGCATTGATATATTCCATGTACTCTTGTAAATATTCTTGTTTTACTTCATTAAGGTTCCTAAATGTTTCAATTATCTTTTCTCTTGAAAAAACATAATCAACATTTTTTTCTTCAATATTACACTCATCATAAGGTTTATAATATACTGTTAAGATTTCTAATTTTTCTTTTGGTATGTTTTTTTATATTCATCTTTCTCTAATAGTTTTTTCCATTTTTCTTTTTTCTCTAAAATTTTCCATAAAAATTCCTTAACACATTTTTTTATAGCTTTATTTTCAGCATTTTCTTTAATACTATACCAGTTAATAAACCAAGCCAAAAACGCATCTTGTGATAATTCTTTTGTTGCAAATTTAAAAATATTATTTTCCACTTTCGATTCCCCTATCTAATTTCTATAATTAAATCACTATTTTTATTTAACTCTTTTACATAATTTCCTTCTCCATATATTATAATATTTTGTCCTACCTTTGTTCCTTTTGGTATTTTTGTAAAAATTTCATTTGATTCTTTTGTTTCCTTTGTAGTTATTCTATTGTATCTAATCTTCCTTATACAACCTTTATTTGCTTCATCTTTTGTTATTTTGCATTGTACAAATATATTTCTTTTATCTTCTATTTTAAATTCATTTCTTTCTTCTTGAAATTCTTTTTGTAATTCTTCTACCTTTAGATTTTTAAAATTTCCAAACTGGTTCATAGATTTTGATAAATCTTTTCTATAATTCTTTGCTCTATCTAATATTTTATTTATTTCATTATCTTTAGTCTTCATATTTAACTCTCCTTTTTTTAATTATAATATGTATTTATCTTTTTAGCAATTTTATTGGTCATATATGGTTCTCAACTTATAGCATGTCTTTGTCAGGTTAATATGTGGCTTGATAGATATCAGCCTAAAATTGAACTTTAATTTAATGTGGTCACAATTTGTGACCACTAAATAATAAATAATAGATTTATTCTAATAGATACTGTATTGCTTCTTCTAATACTTTATCCCTATCAAATGAAGTATCATAATATTTTATATTGTTTTCTTCACATTGCCTTTTAAGTATTTTACTATAATTTATATGATTTAAAATCAGGTCTTTAACTTTATCATCTGTCATTTTTGTAGTATATGATTTTTCTGTTTCATTTTTTCTTATCTCATATAAAGCTTCATTACAAGTAACCTTTGTATATCCTAAACATATAATTTTTACATCCTTTTAGGTTGTGTTTATTTTTAAACAATTTCTTCTTTTAAATACAAAAAGCCCCGCCTTAGCCGTCAGATGTCTGAATTTTTAAGGACCTGCTCCTAAAAACAGGTGGGTGCTTACCTAAATACTTATGGGCTTCTCACTATACTGTGAGCTTGCACGCCATATTTGAGAGATCAGCCCCTCTTATCGATTGTTGGTTCTAAAAATTCTGTCTATACGTACTATGCAGGGAAATATATTTAATTTTCTATAAACTTAACTTCTTAAATCAATTATATTTTAGCATAACTTATTTTAAATAACAAGTTTAAATTCTTCCTAATTTGGTAATTTTTTAGCTTTTTTATATTATATCTTATTATTTTCTCTATTATTCTTGCTTAATTGAATTTTTTTATAAAAGCCTAGAATTAAGATTTTATATAAAGTGCAACTATTACAAAGTCCTAATTATTCCATCTTTATGTTCTACATTACATACAATAATATACATAAAAATTGCAATAAACTGCCTATTAATATAAATAAATGAAAAATTGAATGTGCATATTTATATTTCTTTCCAAATCCATATATAATTGCTCCTATTGTATATGCAACTCCACCTGATACTAGTAATGCAGTACCAGATATCCCTAAAGTCAAAGGTAATATACTAGCTTTTATTATAATGCACCATCCCATTAATAGGTAACATATCATTGAAAATATTTTAAATTTTTTTATATCTATTGAATTTAACACGATTCCTAGAATTGCTACTAACCAAATTACACCAAATATTAACCAACCTGAAATTAAGTCTACTTGCCTAATTGTACATAATGCAAAGGGTGTGTAGGAACCAGCTATTAATAAAAATATTGAACAATGGTCTAATACTTGAAATACCTTTTTTGAATATCTTTTTGGGCTTAATCCATGATATATACTTGACATTGTATATAATATTATCATTGTTGTTCCATATATTGCTCCACTTACAACTCCATAAGTATTTCCATGTATTGCTCCAAATACAACACATAACACTGTAGCAACTATTCCTAATACTGCTCCTACTATATGTGATGTCATATTAAATATTTCTTCACCTTTTGTATATATTGGCAAAACTCTGTCTTTTAATTTTATTCTCTTCATATTTTCCTCTCGTTTTAATTTTTAATTATATCTTATTATATTAAATTATATACCCTTTTGTCAATTTTTTATACAATTATAATCAGGATAAAATTATAAAAAATTTTTTTAAAAGTTTCTAACCTAGTTATATCAAG
>CAMXQV010000052.1 GCA_947245515.1 uncultured Clostridium sp.
CTTTTATTTGAATAACTTTACGCCTTTTTGAAAAAATTTCATTTTTTTATCCTGAAATTCTATTGTTTATATAACATGCTTTCATTTCTAACTTTATCTAAACATCTATCAATTTCAATAATATTAGTTGATTTAACTAACATTTCATTAATCTTACTTCTATTTACCTTTAAAGTTAATATATCAATATTTCTTTTAGATTCTTTATTATATCCATAAGCTATATTTAATTTGTGCAATTTCCCTGTATCAATAAATGACATAAAAACAATATACTTTTTATCTTCCATTATAAAATCTGCTTTATTCCAGTTAGAAAGTAATATTTCTTTTACTATGTCATAACTATCTATATTTTTAATATCCTTTATTAATTCAAAATTATCATCTGTTGGATTGATTACCTGTATGTACGCCTTAAACTCCATACAATATTTTTCTTTTGTTTTTAGAATCTTTAATCTTTTGCATACGTTTATTTTGTCCGCCTTTTTGCTAATAAAAATAGCCTAAATCGGACATATTTCTACTATTAAAAATCCTGAATTTTATGTCCGTTTCTTTATCTATTTTGTTCTTTTATTTGTATCTGTAAATCTATTAGCTTTTATATTCAAAACTTTAATTTTTAATTTTCAACAAAACTTTTATATTAATACTTACAAGTTTTCCATTTCTGATGTTCCCACCTTATACTCAATATCTGTGGTATGTATCCTAAAGCTATGAAAATTTGCTTTATTTTAGCTTATTCTCTATGTTGAAAGAAATGTCTCCATCATATTCTGCTATTACTTTTACCTTTATATAATCAAGTTGTTTTTTCGTTCTAAACAAATCTTCATCTTTTTCAAATATCTTTAATTTTTGAAAACTTTTTATTTCACATATCACATTTTTATCTTCTATACTTATTGGCTTTATGCTTTTCTTTTTTACTTTCTTTTCTAGTTCTTCTGATAATTCATAACTATCAGTCTTTTTGCTACCTTTCAAGATAAAACTAATTACATATGGATTTTTGTTTCCTTCTTCATCAATTTCTCCAATAATTACTTTGTCTACTAATATATCAAAAACTTCTCTATCAAATTCTGTTATGATATCATGACTTTTTAAAAGATTTTTGACTTCTTCCATTTTAGATTTTAAGTTGTCTTCTTTACTTACTTTGTTAGCTTTGTTTTCTATTTGTTTTTGAATATTTCTTATTTTTCTTTCTATCTCATTATTTTTTTCTTTAAAAGCATCTTCTGTAATTGTATTATCCAACTTTAAATCTAATAATTTCTTTAGTCTTTCTTTTAAGTCATGTTCTTGTATATTTAGTTTTTCAATTTCTTCTTTGGTATTATTTTCTTGTAATATTGGTTCTGCCTTTTCCATAAAGTTTCTAATGATGGTAGCTTTATCTGCACATAAAACTCTATAAGCATCTAAAAAACATTTTTCTATTACTTTTTCTGGTATTGGTTTGCTATCTCTACAGTATTTTCTACCTTGTTTTATTGCTGTTGAACAATACCATGCTTTTTTATTTTTGGTTGAACTTACCCAATTTTTTCTAGTAACTAACCTTCCACAAAATGCACAATAGGTTATTCCACTAAAAGCATACATTCTTCTAAATGTTCCATTTCTTGTGCCTTTATTGTAGCTTTCACTTCTTTTTTGCAAGATTTCTTGAACTTTATCCCAAGTTTCATCATCAATAATTGCTTCATGATTTTTCTCTATTAAATATTTTTGTTCTTCTCCCATGTTTTCTAATCTTCTATGAGTAATTGGATCTACAGTAAATGTTTTGCCTTGTAATAAGTCTCCTTTGTATTTTTCATTTTTGATAATTTTTCTTATTACTGTTTCACACCATATTGGATTACCTCTTCTTGTTGGTATTCCCGCTTCTGTTAATTCTTTTGCAATCATTGTGGTTCCTGCACCTTGTACATATCTTCCGAAAATATATTGAATCACTTTTTTCTCTTCTTCATTTACAGTTAATGTCTTTGTTAATTTATCATAGTCATAACCATAACATCCGTGAAAGCCTACTAATTCTCCTCTTTGCATTTTCATTTTTAAACCAAGTTTTACATGTGATGATATTGTTTCACTTTCTTGTTGTGCTACTGAACTTAATATAGTTAATAGTAATTCTCCACTCATTTCAAGTGTATTGATGTTTTCTTCTTCAAATAGTATCGCAACATTTTTTTCTTTTAACTTTCTTACATAGGATAATGTATCAACTGTATTTCTTGCAAATCTTGAAATTGATTTTGTTAGTAATAAATCAAACTTCCCATTTAATGCATCATGTATCATTCTTATAAAGTCGCTTCTCTTGTAGTCTTGTGTTCCTGAAATTGCCTCATCTGCATATACTTGTGTTGCTATCCATTTTGGGTTTGCATTCATTTTTTCCATATAATATTTTAATTGTGATTCATAACTATTTTTCTGGTCTTCTTTGTCTGTGCTTACTCTTGCATAGGCTGCTACTTTAATTGGTCCATTTATTATGGTTCCTTTATTTCTGTCTATTCGACCATTTACTTTTTCAATTATTTGTACTTCGGCCATCTTACCTCCTTCTTACCGATTACTGCTTCATTATATATTAAAAACATTTCTTTTTCAATACAAATTCACAGTTATTAGCATCTTTTGTTGATTTTGTTTTTGATTTTTTCATATTCATTTTTTGTGATTTTGTTTTCTTTTGTTAGTTTGTTTAAAATTCCTATATATGCACTTTTTCTTATATTTCTTTGAATATTACTATTTTTAATTTCTATCATTTTCCAACACCTCCTGTCTTTTCTTTTTGGGCATTAAAAAATAACAAGCATTTTTACTTGTTATTGTAATTCATCTATTATTTACTTTTAGACACAATACTCCCTTTGTTATATTTTAAATGGAGTAATTTTGTGCTTTTTTATATTACTCTTTTTACCTTTGCCCTAACACAAAGTTTTTTACTTTACCTTTGTTTTCACAAAGTAATTGCTGATTTATCAGCTTTACCCATTTTCATGGTATCAACTACATATGCTATGTAATGACAATTTCTTAACACAGATACATTATACTATATATTTTTCTAAAATGGAATATAAACACCCTATTTTTTTATTTACTTGTGGCTGTAGCCTTTTAAGATTTTTTTGTATCCACTTCTCTTTATTTCAAAAAAATTATTCTATAAGTTCATATTAAAATTTTTATTTATATTGTTGTGATTTTTCTTCTAACATTTTAAAATCACAACATCTATCAATTATTCTTTGTGGTAATTTTTTGTTTATAACTCTGTTATATAAATTTTTAGCTCTATTTAAAATTATATTTGCATTTTCCCTTTCATTACACCAATGTATTTGCTTATATAATAATGTTTTATATGTTTCATCTTGTTCATTTTCAACATCAATTTTTATGCATTGTTCCATTGGAATTGGTATCATATTATTAAAGTTTATTGCTCCTAAACTTCCATTGTCTATTTTTAAAAAGTCTATTGTGTTCTTCATCTTTAAGTGTTTCGGTTTAGGAGATGTGAATGGTGCAAAATATAATATCTCGTCTACTTTTAATACAATTCCTATAAATGGTCTTCTTGCTTTTTCATCATAGGATTTTGATATTCTTTTATCAAATTGGCTCATATATTTTACATATTCTTCTTTAACTATATAAAAATTTAATTTTTCCATTTATTGCTCCTTAATAAATTAGGATACCATTTCTGGTATCCCTACTTTTTTTCGTTCTTCACTTTATGGTAGAAGTTCACCGCTTTTTTCGTTCCCCACTTTATGGTAGAGGCTCACCGCTTTTTTCGTTCCTCACTTATGGTAGAGGCTTACCGCTTTTTAAACAATAATCAAATTATTGTTTCTTTTATTATATTCATTATAAATTATTTTATTACATTTGTCAATTATTTTTACGTTAACTTTTGAGATTGCTTATGGCAATTCTATTTTAAACTAACTATCCGCACTTGTTAATCAAATGCGGATAATTAGTTTACTTCTTTTATTAAAAATTGAAATCTAATTTATCTCCATGTTTCTCCATTAATATGTTTTGTTAATGCCATGATAAAAGCATTTCTAGTCAAATCAATTCTGGATATTTCATCTTTTGTAAGAAAACTTATTCCACCCTTTCCTTTTCCTAATTCTTTTCCACTAAATATTTTATCCATAACTTTTCCAAGTTCGGTTTCTTTTATTTCTTTTATATATTTATCTGGAATTGGAAAACCTTGACTTGTCCCTACACTTTGAAATCCTTTTGTATCTTCTATAACAACTGCATTTATATCAATCCACTCTCCTAAAAGGTCTGTAATTCCTGCTTCGCTTGATACATAAAAATCTGCTTCTATATTATTATTTATAGCATATTCCTTTAAATTTTTTACTCTATTTTTAGCTCCCAGAAGTATTTCTTGGTTTATTGGTTGATTTCCTACATTTGAACTTGCTGATATTCCTTCTATCTGTACATTATCAAAATATTTTTCAAATGCTTGTTTTGCTCCTTCTATCTTACCTGGATTTTTTGTTGCTACTAATACCTTCATATATTTACCTACTTTCATTTTTTATAATTCTATAAATTTCTCCCCAATTACTAACTTCTTTTAAGCATTTATTCTGTTCTAATTTTTTCATTTCTTTATCTCTAAAATAAATTGTTTTTATTCCATTAGCTGATAATTTTTTGCATACATCATATGAATCATCTATCATAAAATCTATTTGCTCCTTTTGTGCTATTTCTAATTTATCATCTTGTTTCCAATAATATTTATTAAATGATAGATTTTCTTCATTAAATTTTTCTATTGCAATATCTTTCATTTCTTGTATCATTCCACCTCTAGCAGAAATTATAATAAATTCATTTCCTTCTTTTTGAAGCATTTTAATTACGTCTTTTGCACCTGGTATTAATGATGTTTGTTTTGATAATTTTAAGAAATATTTATTTACGAAATTCATTCTTTCCTCTTCTGTCCAGTCATATCTATTTCTTAAATAATGTTCGTTTCTATTAATGATTCCATCTTTTTTTAGTTCTATAAAGTCATATAGATCTCCATAAGTTTTTAAAACTCTTTCATAATCTAATATTACTCCATCTATATCTATTCCTATTTTCATTATTTCCTCCAAATTTATATTGTTTTAACTACTTTCTTTACTCTTTTAATAAATTCTTCTTTATTGGATAATGCTTGTCTTAATTTGTCTAAAGCATCTTCAAATTCTTTATCTTCTAAATATACTTTTGCATAGCCATTTTCTCCGTATTTTTCTGTCAAATGTTGAAAAACTCTTTCAATTTGTTCTTCCTCAGATAATCCTACATAGTTCCTCTTTCCATAAGAATATGATCTTCTTATAGTATTATCTATATCAATAATTGTTCTATCTGCTGTACTTATTATTTTTCCATATATAGTTCTAGGTTCATGATTACTAGATGCTCTATGATCTTCTATTGCTTCTTTAATTATAATTATTTGCTCATCTGTAAACCATTGTCTTATTTTTTCATCTTGCATAAACATTTTAGCTGATATAATTTCATGTGTCTTTCTATCTATATAATGTCCTAAATCATGATATGAAGCTATTGTATAAACCATATCCAAATCAGCATCATAGTCTTTTGCTAATTTCAAACTTCTTTTTATTACTGTTTTTATGTGATTTATTCCATGACCTTCTTCATTTTTATTATATAACGGAAAAATTTCATTCTCTATATATTGAACTAATTCATTATTCATTAATTAATTTCCTCCATTTATTTAAAATAACTATATTTCAATATTTTTGAATAATCTAAAACTTTAATTCTTTAATCTTTGAAATATCTATTTTATATATTTGTTTATAAATATCATCACAATTTAATGTAGTTACTTTAGTTTCATCAATATTCAAAATCTTTTTTATGTTCATAATTTCTTCTGATTTTCCCTCTATCTCCATATATGTTGGTATCATAGGCCATGAATCTATATCTATTTCTACATTATTTAAAATATATTGTATTCTTTCATTTTCCTGATAACTTCTATTTTCAAAACCTATTTTTTCTAAAAACTCATTCGCTTTATTGAAATCTTCTACCTCAAATTCTAATTCTTTTGTTCCATCAATAGTGTTACTTACTATATCTTTATAAGTAAGAGTTGTAACCCTTCCATTAGTTCTCAATCTAATCCACTTACCTTTTTCTGCTGGTCTTAAATCATAAACATATCTTTTTTGATTAAATTTTCCTTTTTTTGTGGCTCCTAATTTTTCTAATTTCTTTATCATCTCTTCTTTATTAATTTCTAAAATTCTAATTTCATATTCTGTTTTCATAGATTTACTCCTTTCAATTTATACAAATCTTATTTTCGAATAATTTATGTATTTCTTTAATTGTTATATCTTCTTCATTATAATTCATAAGTTTACTATTGGATATTATAAAATCATTTTTATAATATTTAATATCTCCACTAGCACCATATATTAATTTATTTTTTTGATTTTCGTATATTACTTTTTCTCCAGATTTGCTATTCAATTTATAATCAAATAAGAGTTCTTTTAATATAATATCTATCTTTTCTTTTTCTAATTTATATTCTTTTATCCATTTCGTTTGAGATGTGTCTTCTTTTCCACATAATAACTCTTTTAATCTTATAGTTTTTATATTAGGATACTTCTCAATATACTCATTCGTTTCAATGGTTTCGTTATAGATTTTTCCTGCACTTTTAGCAATACAAAAAGGACAATTTTTGTTACATGTATTTTCTTGTTGTTATTAGTGTTAGGTTTCCTAATTCCATTTCAATCTCCTCTTTTCTCATTTTAATCATTTTTTATCATAAGTTAAATAAAAACATTATTTATTTAATAATTATTTCTCTATATTATTATTTTCTTTATACCATTCAGCGAAAACTTTTAATGCTTCTACTGAACCATCAATTTTTCTTCTATCTTCTCTTTCTTTACTATCCATTTCAGCCAGTGTTTTTTCAAAATGTTCTGGCTTAAATATATACCATAAATCAGACCATTTTTCTTCTCTATCCATACCTTGAATTTTTGTTGCTAAATTTCCTGGATGTTTTCCATAAAAATAATGTATCTCTTTTCCATCATGATATGCTAAACATTCCTCAAATCTACATTTTCTATCTTCTTTATTTTCCATTAGTTTCAAAATCCCATCTATTCCTATTGTATCTAGTGAAAAATTAACAAATGATCTTGGAAATCCATTTAACTCATCTATAAAAAAACCAGTATCTAATGCTATGCAAGGTTTCCTTACAATTTCATATGCTTGTTTTACTTTTGCAGTTGCTATTTCTTTTATATCATCACTTCTAGGTTCATCTAATTCAAAATCATATGTACTAAACTTTAAATTATTAAAATACCTTTCTGCTGATTTTGCTTTTCCTTTATTATGTGTTACAAATACTATTTCTTCCATTTATTGCACCTCTTATTCTTATGCTGTAATTCTATCATAAGTTGACCATTTTTACAATAAAATTCGAAATTAAAAGTTCTATTGTATACATAACATACTTTCATTTCTAACTTTATCTAAACATCTATCAATTTCAATAATATTGGTTGGTTTAACTAATATTTCATTAATCTTACTTCTATTCCCCTTTAAGGTTAATATATCAATATTCTTTTTAGATTCTTTATTATCTCCATAAGCTATATTTAATTTATGTAGTTTTCCTGTATCAACAAAGGGCATAAAAACAATATATCTTTTATCTTCTGTCATAAAATCTGCTTTATTCCAATCAGTAAGCAGTATTTCTTTTCCTTTATACATTTCTCTCACTACATCATAAATATCTATATCTTTAATAGACTTTATCAATTCTAAATTATCTTCTGTTGGATTTATTACCTGTATAGATTTACCACTTATCGTAAAATACTTATTACTTTTATTGATTCTATCAAAATCTTCTAAAAACACGATTACTTTATCATTTGAAAACATTTTATTAATATCTGTTAAAGTTTGTTTTACATATAATGAGTTATTTCTATTTGAAATATAATATACAATATATTTATTTTGTAAAATCTCCAATTCACCAATATATTTTCTGCCTAAATCTGTATAAATGTTATTTTCTTTTAGCTCCCAACTAGGTATAAAATTTATATCATCTTCAAATCCAAGCATTGCAATCTTTGCTACATCTTTTATTCTATCTTTGTAATCTTTATTTCTACAAAGATTATAACTTTCATACCCAAAATCTTGTAATAATCTTCTTCCCTCTATATCAATTTTTATATAATATGTATTTTCTCTTTTTACATATCCTGTCTTTTCTAATACTTTTAATCTTTTTCTATAATAATCTTTAGATTTATAAATCTTTTTACAATCAACTGATTTTATTTGCTTATATCTACCTATAAAACATATAAGCTCTATATCTCTTGAACTTAATCTTATTTTCATAATCTCAAACCTCCATTCCTTAATTAAAGTAATATACATCATCTTTTTTCTTTTGAATCCCTTACCTGTATGTACACCCTAAACTCCATACAGTGTTTTTCTTTTGTTTTTAGATTTTTTAATCTTTTGCATACTTTTATTTTGTCCGCCTTTTTGCTAATAAAATTTAATCAAATCGGACATATTTTTATTATGAAAAACCTGAATTTTATATCCGTTTCTTTATCTATTTCGTTCATTTATTTGTATCTGTAAATCTATTAGCTTTTACATTCAAAACTTTTTTAGAATAAAATAAAGTGCTATTGCTAACACTCTATTTCCTGTAATCGGCATATTAAATTTTTTATTTTTGCTATGTCAATGGACATATTCCCTAGCTACCAGTTAGGCTATCATTTTTTACTATTTTTATAAAATTGGTCGTTTTTTCAAGTTTTTTATAAAATTCTATATTTTTATCTTTTTTGTCAAACTCTCTCATATCAACACTTACAAGTTTTACATTTCAGATGTTCCTATCTTATACTCAATCTCTTGCATATCTGGGAATATCTCTTTAACTCTTTTTAAAGTCAGCATTAACATTTTAGGTTGCGGATTCTTTTTATCGCTTGACAACAACTTTTGTGTATAGCAATTTTCAGCAGTTTTAAATAAAACATACTTATTTCCATTAAATTTATAAAAAATTTGATATCCATTTTTCAAATCTAACCACATTTTTTCAAAAGTATAATCTTCCATAAATTTACTCCTTTCTTATAAGTTGACTTAGGTATCAAAATTTATTTAATCATATCTTTAAATTCCTCTTCTGATATTATTTGTATTCCCAAACTTTGAGCCTTTGCTAATTTACTTCCTGCATCATCACCAGCCAACACATAATCTGTTTTCTTAGATACAGTTCCAGAAGTCTTACCACCAAAATTCTCAATTATATTAGATGCTTCTGTTCTAGTAAACTCTTCCAAACTTCCTGTTAACACAAATACTTTTCCTTCAAACCTATTATCTTCACTTTCCTCCGCAAGATATTTTGTATTAACACCAGACTCCTCCAACCTTTTAATCAAATCATGTGTCTGTTCTTGCGAGAAAAACTCTGTAATATTATTTGCAACAATTGGTCCTATATCTTTAATTAAAGCCAATTCTTCTGATGTTGCTTGCATCAGATTACTAATTGTCTTATATTTTTTTGCTAAAATTTTAGATGCTTTTACACCTACATTTCTTATCCCTAAACCAATAATTAATTTAAATAAATCATTTTCTTTACTTTTATTTATGCTATTAACTAAATTTTGTGCAAATTTACTTCCATTCTGTTTTAGAGTAGAAATATCTTCAAAGGACAAATTATAAATATCTGCAATATTACTAATTAATTGTTTTTCTAATAATTGATTTATAATATTTTCCCCTAAGCCTTCTATATTCATTGCTTCTCTTGAAACAAAATGAATTAAATTTCTACTTAACTTTGCTGGACATTCTATGCCTGTACATCTTATTGCTACTTCTCCTTCTTGTCTTACTGCTGGTGCTCCACAAACGGGACACTGTGTAGGCATTTTAAATTCCTTTTCCTTTCCATCTCTCTTATTTACTTGTACTTCAACAATTTCTGGTATAACATCTCCAGCCTTTTGTATAACTACTTTATCACCAATTTTTAAATCTTTTTCTTTTATAAAATCTTCATTATGAAGAGTTGTCTTTGATATTGTTGACCCTGCTACTTTTACTGGTTCTAAAATTGCCATTGGTGTTATTGCACCTGTTCTTCCTACTTGGCAAATTATTTCTTTTAAAGTTGTCTCTTTTTTTTCTGGTGGATATTTATATGCTATTGCCCATCTTGGTGTCTTAGCAGTTGTCCCTAAGATTTGCCTAAAATCTAAATCATCCACTTTTATAACTGCTCCATCTATTCCAAAACTTAACTCTTCTCTTTGATCGCCTATTTGTTTTATTGCTTTTTCAATTTCTTCAATTGTATTACATTCTATTCTAACAGGATTTACATTAAATCCTAAGTTTTGTAGGTATTCTAGTTCTTCGAAATGAGAATTGAATTCTATTCCTTCAACTTTTTGAACATTAAAAATATAAATATCTAATGGTCTTTTTTTTGTAATTTTACTATCTAATTGCCTAAGAGAACCTGCTGCTGCATTTCTAGCATTTGCAAATAGTTCTTCTTCATTTTCTTCTCTTTCTTGGTTCATTTTTTCAAAGTCTTTTTTTGATATAAAAACTTCTCCTCTGACTGTTATATCAATTTTTTCTTTTAGTTCTTTTGGTATTGTTTTTATTGTTTTTAGGTTTTCTGTAACATCCTCTCCAATTAATCCATTCCCTCTTGTTGCTCCTCTTATAAATTTCCCATTTTTATATTCTAATGCTGCTGATAAACCATCTATTTTTGTTTCAACAACATATTTTTTATTTTTTATTTCGTTTTCTTCTGCTTTTTCATTTGTTTTTATAATGTATTCCTTTACTTCTTCTATACTGAATACATCTTGTAAACTTTGTAAGGGTACTTCATGTGTTATTTTTTTGAACCCTTCTTTTACATTTCCGCCTACCTTTTGTGTTAGTGATTCTTTTGATTGAAATTCTGGATTTTCTTTTTCTAAATTTCTCAATTCTACCATTAACATGTCATATTCAAAATCAGAGATTTCTGGCTTGTCATCATCATAATACTTTTTGGCATAATGTTCTACTTGCTTTCGTAATTCTTCAATTCTTTCTTTTGCCTGTTTTTTGTCCATCTTTAATTTCATTCCTTCCTAAGGCACAAATCTAGTTGGAAAAGAATTAAATTTTGGCTAGGAAAACAAGTTTGAAATTTATGAGGCATACTAATTGTACGTTGATTAAATTTCAAATGCAGTTTGATAACGCCAAAATTATAATTATTTTTCAACCTTGCACATCTTATTTTTTTCTTTTTATATTATATACAATATCTAAGAAAAAATAAAGGGGCTATAAAAAAAGTCCAGGATAAAATTATGAAATGAATTTTTAAAATGGTAAAAACATTGAAATTACTTA
>CAMXQV010000053.1 GCA_947245515.1 uncultured Clostridium sp.
CACTCTAACATTAATTCCTATTGTTCTATTTCTCATAATTTTTCACTTCCTTTTTCATAAATTTTCGTTCTATTTTTTATAAAATCATTCTTAAAAATTTTTAATTTCTTATCTAATTTTAAATCTATTTTCCTAATTTTTTTCGTTTCATAAGGTAGGGGTTATAGGGGATAAAAATCCCCTTTCAGCATAAGCTGTCGGTTTTGTGGCAATACAAAACCTATGCTCGCTACACTTATAGACATTAAATTTGGCTATACATTTGTCTATTTGCTCCTACCAGTAATTTTTATACATATATTAGTTCTTTTAGCATAATTTCTTCTGCTGTACTTTTAAAATTATTCATCATACTCACCCAATAAAGTTGGTCTGTATTTTTCATTTCTTCTGTTAGATTATTTTGCTGTTTTAGTTGTTCGATTATAATGTCAATTCTCTTTTCTGCTGTTTCTTGAATCTCTTTTAAATGTTTATTCAAAGTTCCATTCACAAACATTATTGTATATTCTGCTCTCTTATTTTCTTTTAAGAATTTTAGTCTCATTCTTCCATATTTATTTAATATAATTCTTTCTTCCTTTTCTAAAACTAAATTAGGCATATAGTAATCTCCAATCTTTGTGTATTCAATTCCATATTTATTTTCCATTTTCAATTCCTCCATTTATAAAATTTTTTAACTAACTTTTTCTCGTTCTTTTATTCTGATTTCTCCTAAAATCCTATTCTCTTCTTTTTGTGGAAATTGTTTATCATCACTTATTAGTTCCACTAATTTAAAAAGTTGTTCTCCATTTCTATTTACTTCTTCTATTGTAAGATATTTTTTCTGATAACCTTTTTTAGGCTTGTCCAACTGATTTAATTCATAATAAGAAACTTCGTAGTATTCATTTAATCTGTCCATATATTTTTTTAATTCTTTTTTATCCATTAACACCGTAGTATTTACTATTCTTTCTTTTTTACCTTGTTCAAATGGTAGTGCTATATCAAACATTCCTAAATCCATCAATTTAGAAATTTGTTCTATATAACTACTTCTAAATTTTATATTGATTAGGTTATAATATCCTTTCTTATCTTTTTCAATTACAATATTCTCTATAAATTTAGAAATAAATTCTTGCTTTTCTTCTTTTGTTTTACTTTTCCATTCTGCCATAAGCATATCTTGAAACTTATTAGAACGAATTAGTTTTTCTTTTTCTACATCTCTATCTGCCATTATAGATTGTGGACTAAATGATTGTTTATTTATATCAATAGCTTGTATTCTTTTTTCTTCTAGCATATTTAACTTTTCTTCAATTACCCTATAATCCTCCGAAAAATCTTCTACTTCTACAATTCCTTTTAAGTATGCTTCTTTAATTCTATTCTTTTGGCTTTGCAAATTAGCTATCTCTTTATCTAGTTTTGCTGTATTTCGTTCTTTCTTATCTGCTAAAACAGGAAAGAAATATTTTTTTACTGTCATATCATATTCAATTAAGTTCATTATTAAAAACATAACTGAATCTTCCACTAAATCTTCTCTTAAATAAGTTTTACAATCTGAACAATGATAGTACATATATTTTTTCTTTTGCCCACCAGAGCCTTTACATTGCATTATCTTCCCACATTTAGGACATAATAGTTTTTGCATAAATATATAAACTCTATCTCTACAAAATGCCCTTTGATTTTTTTCTTTCTGTAGCTGTACATCTTCATACATTGCTCTTGATATAATAGGCTCTACAACATTCATATAAACAACTGTATCTTTTTCTTGCTTATTTCTATATTGCTCAAAATCCCCTACATAAATTTTATTATTAATTATTTTAGATACTGTTGCATCTTTCCATTGTTTATTAGTTAGTGTGGGGATTTTTTCTGCATTTAAAATATTTGCTATTGTTTGATAGCTTTTGCCCTCTAAATACATGTTAAATATCCTTATAACTAAATCTTTTGTAGTTTCATCTATTATCATTTTCTTATTTTCCCTTTTGTAACCTAATGGGCAAGTTCCGAGGTACATGTCCAGATTTTATTGCTCCTGTCATCCCAAATTTTGTTCTTTCTGATACTATCTCAATTTCTAATTGTGAAAGAACTGTTAACATTCTTACAAAAAATCTTCCATTTGCACTGCTCGTATTGACATCATCTACATCTTCTTATGACAAAAATAAGAATATATTTATATTTAGTACAGTTTCTCCTATAATTTAAAATTTATATTTTATAAGTAAATTACTTATTCATCACAATAAATTGCCTTAAATTTGATTGTGATGGCTAATTGAATAATATTATAACTTGCTACTTGTAGTTGAAATCTACAAGTAGTTTTTTGTTGTAAAAAGAGAAATGCAATAGCCTCTATAAAAGCTATTAGGTGTGATGAGCCGATGCTATAAAGTTTATCCGTATTCGTACTAACGGTCTATTGGTACAAAGTGCGTGAGTGAGATTTTACAACGATAGACTCACAATAAAAAAAGAGTTTGGGAGGCAAAACTTGAAATGGATTTGTAATTGTAAAAAGTTTGGGCAAGTATGAACAAAGATTGAAGGTATTGCAAAATAATCTTCTATTATTTTGCATACTTAGGCTGTAACGACTAAAGTTTAACAGCCTAAGCAATCAGCAATTACAGTAGCTATTTGCTACTTACTAGACTACCTATGAAACGAAGCGACTGATCGACGGTTTCTAAAATATAGGTGTAATAATTCTTTATTCAACATAAGGGATTATTACACCTAATTCTACTTCGCTCTTTCACTCTGGTTTCTACTATGGGTGGCTTTAATTTTAACTAAATTGCAGAATGCAAATTTAGTTAAAACCTAAAAAATGCAAATGCATTTTTTAGGCAAACGGGTGTAGGGTGTCCCTACCACACGAAGACTTTTTTGCAGTAGGCAAAAAAAGTCTTGTAGTGTGTTACAACACAATTTTAGATATAGCAAAATTAAGAAAATTTAGTCGTGTATATTAGCACGAGCAAGGAGGAAAAAAATGAGTTATGCAATAATAAGAAATACAAAGTACAAAAGAGAAAATTTAAAAGGAATTTTTAGACATAATGAGAGAAGAAATCAAAATTATTCTAATAAAAATATTGATAAAGAAAAATCATATTTAAATTATACCTTAAAACCTCCAAAATATAGTTATGAAAAGGAATTTGATAGGATAAGAAAAGAATATAATTTAAAAGGTCAAATTAAAACTGTAAGTAATATTGCTTGTGAATATATAATAACATCTGACAAGCAATTTTTTGAAGAAATAGGTCAAGAAGAAACAAAAAGATATTTTGAAACAGCATATCAATTTGTAACTGAATATAAAGATTTAGGCGAACAATATATTTTATCTGCACAAGTGCATAATGATGAGGAAACTCCACATTTGCACTTAATTTTTTTGCCAGTTGTTCACAAAAAAGATAAAAACGGCAATGATATTGATAAATTAGCTTGTAGCGAGTTTTGGAAAGAAAAAGATAGTTACAGAAGATTACAAAATGCTTTTTATGGTTATATGGTATCGCATAATTTCAAACTAGAAAGAGGTTTGCCAAAAGAAGAAACTAACAGACAACATTTAGATTTAAAGGAATTTAAACAAATAACTAATTTTGAAAATACAAAGGAAACACTAAAAAATATTAAATTAGAACTTCCAGAAGTACCAGATATAAAAGACTTTAAAAGGTTATCTTTCAATAGAGATGAGAAGATTTTAGAAGAAATTATAAAGCCAAAAGATGAAGTTATTGAGAAATTATATCAAGCTAATGTTACTTTACAAGAAAAATTATCAAGACAAGCTAATATTATTGATGAAGCTGAAAAATACCAAAAGGAAAGAAATTCCATACTTGCTGATAATAGAGAACTTCATAATCAAGTAAACATTATTAAAGCAGAATATAAGGAAAAAGAATTTGATATTGAATGGAAATATAAAAGTAAAATTAGGTCTTTAGAAAAAGAAAATAGTCATTTACACAAGATAATAGATAAATTTTATGAAACTGTTGATAAATTTATAATTTGGATTTGCCATAAATTTGGAATTGGCGAATCTAAAGAATTAGTTAGAAAATTTGAAAAAGAAACTCATACTTTTATTGATCCAAAAAAACAATTGAAACGTGAAGAATTGGAAAATGACTATGAACTAAGTAAATAAGTCAAAGACTGAGCTTAAAGTAATGTACTCTAGGCTCAGTCTTTATCATTTTATAACTATTTATATTCTATTATCCTTTTATTCTAAATAACCTTTTTATAAGTCTTATAATCCAATTTTCTTTTTTTACTTCAACAAGAGCAACTTCATTAACCTGTGAATAATCAATAATATTCTTTTTTCTATTCTTGAATAAGTCATCTGGATTATACTTATTAGTACATGGTTCTTCTTGTAATTTTTTATCATAGTCTTTATACTTTTTAAATAAATAATATATTTTTTTTGATATTTCATAGTTTTCATTTGAAACATTATGTTCTTTTTCAGTAATCATATATACTTCTCCTACTTTTCAATTTCATTATCATCTAGCTTTATTGAATATTCTAATTGGCTTATATATTCATCTACATCTATACCCATTCTTAGATTGGTAACATTTGTCCTACTTATTCCATTACCTATATCTTCAAGAGTTACAGAATCCCTTACATTTTCCTTTTCTTGTGTTAATAACTTAGTTATTATTTGTATATTGTGCTGTCTCAATTTTTCATCTTTCATTTTTTCTAATGAAGAACTAATTTGATTTAACATATCTTGTAATCTTTCACTTGAGAAATATTTTTCTGTTAAATAACTATGCCCTCTAGTACCTGTTCTATTATTTTCAAAATTTGTTATTATGCTAGATAATAATGAAGTATCATGTGTCTGTAAATATTCCTGAAAACATTGTTCAATTTTTTCACTTTCAGCTTTAGCACATCTTTCTCTATTTATTTTTACTATAGGTACTCCAAAATTTTTAGCTGCCTTCAACGATTCTTGCCATTTTCTTTTCTCATCATTTAAAATTGATTTTACTTCTGGATTTTCCATATCTATATTATCTAAATCATCAAATTCTTCAAAGAATACTATAAAATCAGGATTTTTTTTATAAAACTTTCCATTTCCTAAATCTCTTCGTTCATATACTAATTCATTATATTGCCCTCTTGTAGAATTTATAAATTCCTCTGGATTTGATAAAGTTGAAACTAGTTGTGGAGCCATAACATGATATTGATTATCAGAAGCCATATCTTTATTAGATCCGCCATAAAACATTTCTTCTTCAAAATTAGAAAATCCTAAACAAATATTGCTAATTTTAGCTGTAGTTAAATTATTATTTGCAATTAGAGAACAACTACTTGTATGTGCCATTATTTTTTTACTATTCCAATATGTTGAATAATTTTCTTTATCGGAAAAATTATCTTGATATGCACCTACAGCTGTCATACATATTTTAAAGTTAGTTCCAGCATCATATATTAAAATTCCATCATCCTCACCTAATCTATTAAATTGTTCAATAGGAGTAAATGCTCTGTTAAATTCTTTTGCAAATAATTCTTTCAATTCTCCATTAAATACTGCTGTTCGTAGATAATCTATTTTTATATAATTCTCTTTTGTATATTCATCATATATGGCTATTAACTTATCTGGATTATCTTCACTATTAATTTCTGTCAAAGCCAAATACATTAAACATTGCCTTTGATTATCTTCATTTATTTCAACCCCAGATAAATTATATTTTGCTAATACATCTCTAGTTTCTTCTAATGTCATTCCATAGGTAGACATCAATATTGATTCTTTAATTACATCAATATTTTTATCTTCTCTATTTCTTTGTTCATTAACAAATTTATTACAAGTTTCTCTTATTATTGTTTCTAGATTATTTATATCATCTATAGTCCTTATACTATTTGAAATTTCTCGTGTTTGAGAAGTATATAATCCACCCTTTGTATATAACCATAATAATTTACTACTTATATCATCATTTAGTTCTCCTCCATTTTGTATATATTGATATAATTCCTCATTTAATTGTTCGTAATCACTTATGTTAACAGATAGATAAAACAGCTTTGATACTATATCTTGCGTATCATTTTCTATTTTCCTATATAATATCTTAAAAATTTCAAAATTTTTTTTATTCATTCTAAGCATTCTATCTTGAAATGCACTTTCATTTTCTGCAGTTATAAAATCCAATATTTGTGGACTAAAAAAATTATATTTATCAGACAAAATTTTAGGTCGCAATGTCTTCGTTATATCTTCATTATTTGCAGATAGTTTATCAAACTTTTCTTTTTCATCTTCTGAAAATGGATATTCGCTAAATAACTTTTGTGCCAGTTCAAAATCACACAAAACTTGTGCTAAGTATATTTTATCGTCATAGCTATCAATCAAATCAATATATTTATCTACATTTGCATATTTTTCATAACTTTTTTGATTAATATCTGTATCAAAATAAGCCAAAAATTCTTCGCTTTCCTCATACTCCCTTATAAAATCTTCAATTTCATATACTCTATCTTTTTTACTTACATTATCTAATCTTTCTAAGAGTTCTCTCATCTTCTCTTGCATTTCTTTGGTATTATTCATTGTCAATCTCCTAAATATATTTTTTACGCAACTTTTATTCCTGTATCAATTATTTCTTGCACAAAAGGATTTCCTTCTTCAAAATCTTTTACTTTTATTGGGTGTGGCTCTATTCTTAAATCTATATTTTGTGTCAACATCATTAATTCTACCATTAAATCAAAAACATTATTATCACTATTAATAATAATAGCTACATCTATATCACTATCTTCATGATTTGTTCCTTTTGCATACGAACCAAATAAATATACTTCTTGAATATTATAATGTTTAGATATTTCTTTAATATATTCTTCTACACTTTTTAAAATATCTATATCAACATTTCTTTTAGCCATGACCTAACCTCCTCTATATTGTTTATTTGTTCAGATGTATATTCTTTCGTACATCTTTCATAAAACTCATTTTTATAATCTTCATATCTGGCACTTATATTAAATGAATTACAAGTCATTAAGATTTTTGTTTTCCTCTCATCTAATTCAAGATTACATCTCTCTGCTAATATATTCAAATTATGAATTTTAGGTGGATATGGGTTATCTTGATTTACTTTAGCATATATTGCTTTTAGTAATTTTTCAATCGTTAAATGTCCTATAAATAAAGCCCATGTATATTGTTCTGTTTCAAAATTCTTTTTCATTGATTCATAATCTCTATCAGAACTTTCAATCCAATAATTCATTAAATCTACACTATTCATATATTTTCTTCCTTTCAATCTATTCTTATTATAGCATTAAAACTAAAATTTTACTACATTTTATTGACAATATTCTTGTAAAGTTATTTATTTTCTTGTAACCATTCATAAACCTCATCTTCAGTAAGTTCCCCATGTTTTAGTTTTGTGATTTTTTCTTTCGCTTGTTTTTTCCAAATTTCAAATTCTTTCTTTAACTTTTTATCATCTTTATTTTTATTTACTATACCAAATTTTTGTTGATATGTTTTTCTATATTCTGTATATGCTGATTTTTCTTGTAATCTCTTGTTATAAGAAAGGATTGCGCCTTTTTCTCTACAAGTTTTTCCGTTTTCTTTTGGATAATCACAATAAATCTCATCTAGTCTTGAATTTGGTATAAAATACATGCCACAGTTTTGACATTTTTTTATAGGGTAGTTATCTGTTTTTGATAATTCTTCTAATATAGCATAACAAATACTTGATATATCATTACTTTTATGAGTATTTACCATTGATATAAGCATACCTTCTTCTTTTAGTTTCTTTAATAAGTCAATATCTGCTGAATTTCCTAGTTCTTCATATTTATTAGAATAGTTATCTGCTATTACTTCATCATTTTTTATATAAGAATATAGTTTGCCTTTTCTTTTTATTAGATATACTGCATATCTTTGTGAATGTGTAAATGGCTTTAATTCTTCTATTTCATTTATATTATATATGTAATTAACTGCATCTATTATTTGTTGTTGTATATAAATAAGTTGTTCTTTTAGCATATCATATATTTTTTTAGTTTCTTTTAGATATGTTTCATCATCTTCGTATTTTCCTTTTAATTCAAATTTATAGTCTTCATCTATATCTTTTAATATTTCAAATCCATAAGCATAGAAGAAATCTTTATAGGCTGTTTCATAGGTAGATAATTTAGCATTTAGAAACCTTAATAATAATAGTCCAAATCTTTCTACATAAGGAAAATATAAACTACCTGGCTGTTTTAATCCCATATCTGTACCTTCATCTTCTTTCCACTTTATATATCTTGTACCTCCACCTTTGTTACGACCATTTTTATGATTATCTTTTTCTTTATCATTAAAATCAAATGAGAAATCAGCTTTATAAAAATACATAGGTGTAGAATAATATTCTTTCTTTTCCTCTTTGTTAAACCAAATATAAAAATCATTCAAATGTTTTACTTCTGGCAAATCAATACTCATTTCAATAATTTCCTCCGTTTCTATAAAATTCTATTAAGTTTTATTGAAAACAATTTTAACTTTTTTAATAATTGTTATTGACATTCTAATTATATTATACTATAATTAGTTTAATAATACAATACTTTTTGAGATAATTATTGTTTTAAGTTGTAGACTAAAAATTCACTACAACTAAAATTAAAGGAAACGGAGGTGATTACGATAGACAAAGTAACTGAAATAACAAGACTTTTTTACGAAGAGCATTTAAGACCAACAGACATTGCAAAGCAAATTGGTGTAGGTAAATCATATATAACAAAAATTATTCAAAAAGATGAGAGATATATTGAAGAAAAAGAATACCGAGCCACCAAAAGCAAAGAAAGACACAAAGTTTGTAAAAGAAATTATATCAACAAAAAACGACAAGCTGACAAGCAAGAGTATCAAGCAATAATAATACAAATAAACAAAGATAACGAATATTTATCTACTAAAAAGAAACTATCTGATGAAGCATTTTCAAATTGGAATAGAGGAATGTTTGATTATGATAAGAAAAGTAGTGATTTAGTATTAAAAAATGGATTAAATGTAGGTTTTGATGTACCAAAAAGAGTAAGTAATATTGTAAGTCCAAGTTGTATAAGAGCAACAGTTTAAATTGAATAAGCAAATAATTTAGCACTTTATGAAAGGGCTATTTTTTTGACTTTGAAAGAGTTCTGTAAGTATTTTTATAACTTATGGAACTCTTAATTTTTGAAAGGAGCAATCAAAAATGATTTTAGAAAAAAGATTCAAAAAGTATGTGCATTATTAGAACGAACAGGAGGAATTGTCATGGGTAAGAAAACAAAAAAGAAAGATGAAATAGTTATAATAAACAAATTTAAGGAAAACTCTGCTGAAGATGTTAGAGTTTCTATATCAAAGATTTTTGAAATGTTTTGCAATATGCAATTAACGAAGAAATAATAAAAATACAGATTTTAGACAAAATTTAGTTTCCACCTATAATTTAGGCTATTGATTTTTATATTAAATCATGGTAAATTAAGAACATAAATTATAGGTGGAACTTACTAAAGGAAAAGGAGGATAAATTGCTAGTAAGTAACACAAAAGTATATAACTGTGCTTTATATTGTAGATTATCAAGAGATGATGAATTACAAGGAGAAAGCAACAGTATAACAAACCAAAAAGAAATTTTAAAACAATATGCAAAAGAAAATAATCTAAATATTTATGACATCTATGTTGATGATGGTATTTCTGGAACTACTTTTGATAGACCAGATTTTAATAGAATGATAAAAGACATTGAAGATAAAAAAGTAAATATGGTAATTGTAAAAGATACTTCAAGACTTGGTAGAGATTATATAAGTTTTGGAGAATATATTGAAAAATACTTTCCAGAACATCAAGTAAGGTTTGTATCTATTATAGACAATTATGATTCCGAAATTGATAATGGAATTGCAGACACACTACCATTTAGAGCAGTATTAAATGATTTATATGCTAGAGATACTTCTAAAAAAGTAAAAGCTACTAAACATAGAAATGCTATTAATGGTTTATTTAATGGAAAATTTGCTCCTTATGGGTATATGAAATCTCCAGAAAATTGCCATAAACTGATTATCAATGAAGAATATGCCCCAAATGTAAGAAGAATATTTGACCTATATTTAGAAGGAAAATCATCAATACAAATTGCCTATATTTTTAATGAGGAGCATATACCCACTCCATCTCAAACAATGGGTCAAGAGTATAGACTTTCTCCACTTTGGAAAACGGACACTATTAGAAGAATATTGAAAAATGAAATGTATATTGGAAATATGGTACAAGGCAAGCAAACACAAATCAATTACAAATTAAAGAAACCTGTTCGCAATAAAAAGGAAGATTGGATTATTGTTCCAAATACTCACGAACCTATTGTTAATAAGGAAAAATTTTATGCAGTTCAAGAACTTTTAAAAAGTAGGACTAGAACTAGAACAAAAACATTAAATCTAAAATTAAAAGGCTTATTGTATTGTAAAGAATGTGGTAAAAAATTAGGTGCAGGTACTTCTCATTATAAAAATGGTAAATGGAATCAAATTTATTTACATTGTCGCACATATCAATCATTACCAAATCTAAAGCTTTGTACTCCTCATTGTATGAATTATACAAAGCTAGAAAATGCAGTAATTGAAGAAGTACAAAATATCTGTAGAAAATATTTAGATGAAAAGAAATGTAAACAAATTATTGATGACAGCAATAACAATGTTCAAAATGAAATTGAACTAAACAAAGAAAAAAGCAATTTAGCAAAAGCTATTGAGGTTTTAGACTTTCAAATAGAAAAACTATACGAAGATAAATTAAGAGGTCTTATCAATGATAATGATTTTTCAAGAATGTATGAGAAAAAAGTTAATGAAAGAGATTCTAAAACTAAAAAACTTGAAGAATTAAATACTATCAAATTTGAAAGAAATGTTGTTGATTATGAGAAAATCATACAAGACTTTTTAAAGAAAGAAAATATTACAGCTTATATGCTAAATAACTTGATTGAAAAAATTGAAATTGACCAAAATAAACAAGTAACTATTTATTATAAATTCGCAGATTTAAATACTTTGTCATAAAAAGATGTAAACTCATCCCTATCACAAATTAGATAGCAATTATGCTTTTCTAACTCTGATATTAGAACTTCTAAATCTCTAACAGACCTTGTAACTCTATCTAATTTATAAGCTACAATATAATTGATTTTACCTACTTTCATATCTTCTAACATCTGCTGAAAAGCTGGTCTGTTTGCCATATTTTTTGCTGATATTCCTGCATCTTTGTAAACTTTATATATTTTATAATCTTTATATTTACAAAGTGCCTTCAATTTCTCCTAAACTAAATCCCTCGCGTACTTGATCTTCTGTGCTTACACGAATATAAATTCCTGCTACTTTCCTTTCTTCATTCATTTTTACATATC
>CAMXQV010000054.1 GCA_947245515.1 uncultured Clostridium sp.
CAAGAAGATGTAGGAAAAGACTTAGAAGGAAATCAATTTGTATGGATACCATGTAATATAGAAAATTATAAAAAATATAATTGGGGAATTGCCAACAACGAATGGGATAACTCGATAAATAGTGCAGAAAAAGTTCAAATAAAAAAGTATGAAGGCTTTTATGTAGGAAGATATGAAGCAGGAACAAGTGAAGTAACTTTAAAAGATGGAAAGAAAATAGGAGATGAGGTAGAGACAAAAAATTATATAGTAGAAAATACAACGGAAAGTAGTAAACCAACAAGTAAGGCAAACGAAATACCTTATTACCGTGTAAATTATGTAACAGCAATAGAAATGTCAGAAAGAATGTATAATACGAATTATGTAAGTAGTGGATTAATAACAGGAACACAATATGATGTAATGCTTAATTTTATGAGTGATGAAGAAGATAAAAGTGCAGCAAATGCTTTAGATACAAGTAAATATATAGATTTAAAAGCAGACTGTACATGGGGAAATTTTGCAAATGTAACTTTAAATAATTGTGAAGGGAAGTGTTCTATAATAACAAGTTTATCAACTTGTGGCGAATGGAAAGAAAATACTAATAAAACAAATAAAGATGGAGCATATAATACAATGTTAACAACAGGTTCAACTGAAGAAGTAAAGAAAAAAAATTTGTATGATGTAGCAGGAAATTTATGGGAATGGACACAAGAATGTGTATCTACAAGTTCATATTATATGCTAAGAGGTTCATCTGTAGGTAATGAGAAGGGAACTGTATGTTATCGTGCTTATTTTAATTCTAATGGTCAAGAAACAAATCAATATTTAGGTTTTCGTACAGTTTTATATATAAAATAGCAGATAGAGAAATAATTAATTAAAAATAATAGTTTAATATTTAGTAAGGAGAAAAAATGTGAATAACTATGAAAATAAAGGAATAACCTTAATTATCTTAGTAATAACAATAGTTTTATTATTAATTATAGTAAGCATAAGTATAGTAAGCTTAACAGGAGAAAATGGATTAATACAAAGAGTAGGATTTGCAGAATATACAACAGAATATTCAACAGTCAAAGAAACAATAGATTTATATTTTGTAAATCAAGAATTAGAAAAGAATACTTTTAAATTTCCAGTATTACAAGAAAAAATTAATAATATAGGTCTAGAAGAGACCTTAAAACAAACAATAAAAGAAACAGAAAACTTGATCGAACTTACAGAAGAAAAGGTAGAATTATATAAAGTAAATAAAGAAGAATTAGGCTTAGAAGTTAGAAGAGAATATGTACTAAATATAAAAAGTGGCCAACTATACACTCTAAAAGGAATAAAATATAATGGAAAAGTATACCATAAATTAGAAAATAGCAAAGTAAATATTATAGAAAATCAAGTGCTAGTTCAGGCTACTACTAAATTAGTAGAAAAGGGACCTGTACAAATAGATGAAATTAATTATAAAAATAGTTATGAGATATGGAATAAAGCGCAATTAAAAGATTTTAGAGATAGGGTTAACAAGGGAGAAAACTTTGAAGGTTGTATAATAAGTCTAAAAGCTGATATAAACTTAAACAATGAAGCTTGGATTCCAATAGGAAATTCTAAATATTATTTTAGTGGAAGCTTTAGAGGTGAAAGACATAAAATAAGTAGTATAAAAATAAATAGTTTAGAAACAAACCAAGCATTATTTGGTAGAGTTTTTGGAATAAATGAACAAAGTGCAATTATTAAAGATATAACAGTAGAGGGAAGTATTACAGGTTTAAATATGGTAGCAGGATTAATTGGACAGGCAACAAATACATTAGTTGAAAATTGTATAAATAAAGCTAATGTAAATTCAACTGATGTAAATCCATCAACCTTAGATAGTAATGTAAATATTGGAGTAAGTGCAACAGGAGGTATTATAGGAAAAGCAGAATTAGATAATAAAGGTGTTAAGATAATAAATTGTGAGAATTATGGAAATATTAATTCAAATTCAGGAACAATAGGAGGTATTATAGGTTTTCATAGAAAAGGAGATATAATTTCTTGTAAAAATTATGCAGATATAGGTCTAGAAGGCGAAAGGGTTAATGCTGTAGGAGGAATAGTAGGAGTTTTAGAACAAGGGAAAATTGAAACATGTTCTAATTTAGCAAAAGTACAAGGAAATGCTTATATAGGTGGAATATGTGGAATGGGTGGTTATAATAATAACATAATAAAATCTATCAATTTAAATAAATGTAATAATATAGGAGACATAAATGCAAGCTATTTAGTAGGAGGAATAGTAGGTGGTTTATTAAAAGATAGTAGCCTTGAACAAGTATCAAACAGAGGAAAGGTAAAGTCTACCTTTCACGATTCAGAATATTGGGCGCATACAGGAGGTATTATTGGACAAACAGGTTTAAGTAATAAAATATCTTATTGTTATAATACAGGAAATATTGAGTCAAATTACAGAGGTATAGGTGGAATTGCAGGTAGAATAGGAGGTAGCACTGGAGAGGTAACTAGTTCTATAAAATATTGTTACAATGTTGGAAATATAACAAACAACAGTAATGAGGGATATTATGGTAGAACAGGTGGTATTTATGGTTACAAATATGGAAATTTAGATGAAATAATAAATTGCTATTATTTAAAGGAGTGTATAAAAAAAGGAGAAGATTCAGATCAAACTGGTGTAGAAGAGAAGACAGAATTAGAAATTAAGGCAATAAATTGGGATAACTTTTCAAATGATGGAAACCAACAAAACAAAGGATATCCAATACTAAATTGGGAAAAATAAAAAAAAAACAAAAAAATGTTCGAAAAAGTATTGACAAAAATAAAAAAAGTCAATATAATAAAAACGAACATTTTTTTAGTATAAGAAATCGGAGGTAAAAAATATGATATCAACTTTACACATAAAAAACATAGGAATAATAGAAGATTTAAGTATAGACCTAAATAAAGGCTTAAATGTATTGACAGGAGAAACAGGAGCAGGAAAAACTCTAATAATAGATTCTTTGCAAATAATATCAGGAGGAAGATTTTCAAAAGAAATAATAAGAAAAGGAGAAACAAACTCCTTTGTAGAATTATGTATGTATGATTTTACAAAAGAAGACGAAATTGAAGCAAATATAATAGTATCAAGAGAAGTAAACTTAAATGGAAGAAATATGTGTAAAATTAATGGAAGAATGGTAACAGTAAACGAACTAAAAGAATTCATGTCAAAATATATAGAAATACATGGGCAAAATGATAATCAAAATTTATTAGATAACAAATTACACCTAAAATATTTAGATGGATATATAGGGCAAACAATAAAACCGAAAAAACAAGAATACGAAAAATTATATGAAAGATATAAGAAAATAAAAAAGAAACTAAAAGAAAACTTTGGAGATGACAAAGAAAGGCAAAGAAAATTAGACTTATTACAATACCAAGCAAAAGAAATAGAAGAAGCAAACTTAAAAACCAAGGAAGAAAACGAATTAGAAGAAAAAAGAAAAATAATGATGAACTCCGAAAAAATATCAAAAAATCTACAAGAAGTAGACAATTTAATAGGAGAAAGCAGTATAGATAACATAAGTATGGCAATTAGAGCACTAGAAAAAATTGAAAATATAGATGAAAAATATGAACAAATATCAAGCAATTTAAAAAACCTATATTATGAATTACAAGAATTATCAAGAGATATAAATAGCCAGAAAGAAGAAATATATTTTGATGAAGAAGAAAACAATTACATAGAAGAAAGATTAGACATAATAAATACCTTAAAAAGAAAATATGGAAATTCAATAGAAGAAATAATAGCTTATAAAGAAGAAATATTAAAAGAAATTGAATATATAACAAATTTAGAAGAATACAATATAAAATTAAAAAATGAGCAAAAAGAAATAGAAGAAAATATGAAACAAATAGCTTTACAAATGCATAAAATAAGAGAAGAAAATGCACAAAAATTAAGTGAAAACATAAATAAAGAACTACAAGATTTAGAAATGAAAAATGCAAGAATAAATATTCATGTAGATTATATTGAGGAAGAATATTTTAGTACAGGAAAAGATTTAATAAGTTTTTATATAAGAACTAATATAGGAGAAGATGAAAAGGAATTATCAAAAATCGCATCAGGAGGAGAAATGTCAAGAACAATGCTTGCAATAAAAAAAGTATTAGCAGAAACAGATGAAATGCCAGTATTAATATTTGATGAAATAGATACTGGGATAAGTGGAATAGCAGCAAGTTCAGTTGCAAAAAAACTAAAGTTAATTTCAAGAGAACATCAAGTATTATGCATTTCGCACTTACCAAATATTGCGGCAAATGCAGATTATAACTATTTTATTAGTAAAAATGTAATAGAAAACAGAACACAAACACAGATAAAATTACTAAAAGAAAAGGAAGTAATAGAAGAAATAGCAAGAATTTCTTCTGGAGAAATAAATGAAGTTACTTTAAAATATGCAGAAGATTTACGAAATAAGAAAGCAGGTTAGAAAAATCAGTAAAAAAACAAAATTGAATTTATAATAAAACTTTAAACAAAAAATAAAACACCTTAATTTATTGAGTTTTAGGTGTTTTATTTATATTATATAAAAGTTATATAAATAATAAACTATTTTATTTTGTATTTATATTCAATAAATTTATATAAAGAAAATCCAGTAAATCCAGTAAGTATAACTATAAATCCGATAAAAGATGCACTACCAGTTTTAGGTATAATTTTAGGTGCAGTATCAGGTTCTGGTGGTACAACAGTATTATTTATTACAGGTGTATTATTTTCAACAGGCTTTTTTACTTCAGGCTCTGTAAGTTTTAATTGTGGAGAAATATCTGAAGTTTTATCTTGTTTTGTTCCTTCAAAATCTTTATAAGTAATATCAACTTTTTTATTAGTATTTAATATTTTATTAACTATTTTGCTATCAAAATCTTTTTTTAATTTTAGTGTATATTGTACTGTTGCAGTTTCTCCACTAGCAAGTTCAGGGATTGTCCAAGTTATTGAATTATCTTTTATATCTACTTTGGCAGATATATCTCCCTTATTTGCTTTTGAAACATAGGCAAAATCAAAATTATTTATAATTTCTTCTGGAAAATAATCTTTTATAGTAATATCTTTGAAAGCTTTTTCTATAGGTACTAAAGAATTATAAATATCTGTAGTTATAGTTTTTTCAACTTCGTCATCTGTTACATAATAAAATTTTCCAACTGTTGGTTTTTCCTGAGTACCAAAGATTTCAGATATTATTTGTCCATAGGATTTTTTAGAAGTTCCAGGAATATATTCTTCATTATCAATTCCTGTTAACATTTGTATTAATTTAATATTATTTTTTTCTACTTTTTCTAGTTCTTGTTTTGTTTTTTCAATTACATCATCTGAATAATATTTTTTATCATAATCAATTGCTATGTTTGGAACACCGTCTGTTAATACGATTATATATTTATTATCAGTAGAGGTAGAAAATTGTTTTGATGCAAGTTGTATTCCAGCTTGTAAGTTTGTTCTTGGACCATCAGTAATTATCTTTTCTATAGATGTATTTAGAGTTGCTAGGTCATTTGTTAAGGCTGATGTAATAGCTGCATCTTCTATTGTTCCTTCTTTAGATAGGTCTGTGTTTGAAGAAAATCCAATTATTCCAATTTTTAATTTATCGTTGTCCTTTAATAATTTTGCTATTAAAGATTTAGATGCTTCAAAGATTACATCTTTTCTTGTTTTTCCATCTGAAACTTCAGTTTCCATACTATTTGAATTATCTAAAACTAACATTAATTCTCCTGTTGGTTTTATTGCTGTTTCTTCATTTGTAACTTTTAGTTGTAAGGTAACTTCTTTGTTTTCTAAATCTTTAGATATTAGCTTTTTTTCAAAGCTTGAGTTTTCTCCAAGTTCTATTGTACAAATTGGTTCTTTTATAACACTCATGGTTACTGTATTATAAGATGCAAAAGATATATTTGCTAATACAAGTATTATTAAAAATAGACTTATTATTATTTTTTTCTTCATATTTTTTCTCCTTTTTTATTTTTTCACTCATATTTATTTTAACATAAAATAAAAAATATACAACAGTAATAGGATAATTTTTTTAAAAATAAGATAAAAAGAGAAAAGTATTACAAGTTTATAATTTGTAAAAAGGTTTAAGTATAAAAAGAATAAAAAAGTATAAAATAAATATAAGGAAAAAAATTCCTGAAAGAGAAGGAGGAAAATATGAAAAATTATTTAGAAATTGAAGAAATAAAGGCAATTGAAATATTAGACTCAAGAGGAAATCCAACAGTTCAAGTTGATGTAAGATTAGAAGATGGTAGCTGTGGAACAGCAGCAGTTCCATCAGGTGCATCTACAGGAAGTTTCGAAGCTGTTGAATTGCGAGATGGAGATAAGTCAAGATATATGGGAAAAGGAACACAGAAGGCAGTTGAAAATATAAATAAGAAACTTGCAAAAGAATTAATTGGAAGAAATGCTTTTGAGCAAAGAAAACTTGATGAAGTAATGATAAAACTTGATGATACACCTAACAAATCAAATTTAGGGGCTAATAGTATATTAGGAGTATCTCTTGCAATTGCAAAAGCTGCAGCAAAGGCTTTAAACTTAGAATTATATCAATATATAGGAGGTATAAATTCAACAGAATTACCAATTCCAATGATGAATATTTTAAATGGAGGTAAACATTCTGAAAATAATGTAAGTATACAAGAATTTATGATTATGCCAATTGGAGATATAACTTTTGCTGAAAGATTACGTAGAGGAGCAGAAATATATCATACTCTAAAAAAAGTATTAAAAGATAAAGGATACAATGTTGGAGTAGGTGATGAAGGAGGTTTTGCTCCAAATCTACAAAGTGAAGAAGAAGCACTAGAAGTTATTCTTGAAGCAATAAAAAAAGCAGGATATGAACCTAAGAAAGATATAGCTTTAGCTTTGGATATTGCAAGTACAGAAATGTATGATGAAGCTAAAAAAATAGGAAAAGATGGCTATTATTTTTGGAAGACAGATGAATTTAAGACTAAAGAAGAAATGGTTAATTATCTTATAAATTTGTGTGAAAAATATCCTATTATTTCAATAGAAGATGGCTTGGCAGAAGAAGATTGGGAGAGTTGGAAAATATTAACTGAAAAATTAGGAAGTAAAATACAATTAGTTGGAGATGATTTGTTTGTTACAAATAAATCTAGATTAAGAAGAGGAATAGATAAGGAAGTTGCAAATGCTATTTTAATAAAACCAAATCAAATAGGAAGTTTAACAGAAACTCTTGATACAATAAAAATGGCAAAGAAGAATGGCTATAGAACTGTAATTTCACATAGATCAGGTGAGACAGAAGATACTACAATAGCAGACATAGCAGTTGCAGTAAATGCAGGGCAAATTAAAACAGGTGCACCTTGTAGAACAGATAGAGTATCTAAATATAATAGATTATTAAAAATAGAAAACGATTTAGAAGAATAAAGGCTTAAAGTAGCAATTACTTAAAAAATATAATTTTAATTTTTAAGCGATTGCTTTAATACCTTATGTAAAAATGTAAATAAAATGTAATAATAAATTAATTAAAAAAAGAATTAAAGTATGTTATAATAAAAAAAATTTAAAACATATAGATAAAGTAAAAAAATAAGGTGGTAATAATGAAAAATAACAAAGGAATAACCTTAATAGCCTTAATAATAACTATAATAGTACTATTGCTTCTATCAGGAGTAGCAATTATAACGCTAACAGGAGAAAATGGAATAATAAATAGAGCAGAAACTGCAACTGAAAAAACAATAATAAAAAATGCTGAAGAAATAATAAAATTAATAATAATAGAGAATAAAATAGCAGAAAATGAAGAAAATCAATCTGATTATTTAGAAAATAACCAATTAATAGAAAAAATAATAAGTAAATTAAAGAGTGAAGGATATAACATAGAAAAAGATAAGGATACAGTAACTTATGGGAAGGAACAAATTAAAATTTCAGATTTTCTAGAGAAAAAGGAAGCACATGAAGTAAGCATTAAGGCACCTAAAAATTCGACAATAATAATAAACTCTAATGGAAAAGAAATAGGAAACTTAGAAGTTAAAGAAGATGATGAAAGCTCGAATAAAGTAGAAGTTTATAGAAAATTAGGTGAAACTATAACAGCAATATGTAAATTAAAGGACGAAGTAATTTATGAAAAAACCTTTAAGTTAGAAGAAATTAATACTATAAATATGTATCCATGTGAAGAAAATGGAGATGGAAAAGCCTTATATTGGTATGGAATGGAAATAGAAGATTTTGAAATTGGATCAGTAAGATATGGAGGTTCAAGTATAACAACTTTAGGTACTTGTACAAACAAAGATAATATATTAAATCTATATTTTAAGGATACTTCAAATACTGCACCATGTGGAATAGGTATTAATTATAAACAAGATTTAACAAATTTTAATAATATTGAGATAAAGGTGGTGAATTTAACTTATACAGGTTTTGGAGTAGTTCAATATCTAGTAGGAGATGTGGCTAATGATTATAGCAATCCAAGCTGGCAAAAATTAGTTGAAGATACAATAAGTGAATCAGGATATAAAGTCTCACTTGGCTTAAAAAATTTAGATATTTCTTCTATAAGTGGGGAGAAATATCTAAGTATATTAAACTATAATTGGGCAGGATCAAGTGCAGGATATCAATATGGCTCATTATCTTTAGATATTCAATCAATTGTATTGAAAAAGTAAATTTACCTCTTACGAATAGAGAAAAAAGAAGGTGATTTAAAATATAATCTACCTTCTTTTTTTATATTAACTTACTAGTTTTGGCCCAATATCTGTTACAGTTCCTGCTCCTAAGGTTAATACTATATCATCTAATTCTACATTATTTTTAACATAGGAAACACATTCACTAAAATCTGGAATATATTTTGCATTTTTACCAAGAGAAACTAATTTATCTACTAAGTCTTTAGAAGTAATTCCATAAGTATTATTTTCTCTTGCTGCATAAATATCTAAAACTATAATATTATCAAAGTTTAATAAGGCTTTCGCAAAATCGTTTAATAAAGTTTTGGTTCTACTGTAAGTATGAGGTTGGAAGATTACCCAAGATTTATTATATTTTTTGTTCATTAGTGATTTTGCTGTAGCTATTATTTCAGTTGGATGGTGTCCATAGTCATCATATACACTTGCCATATTATTGATTTTACCTTTATATTCAAATCTTCTATGAGCTCCTGTGAATTTTAATAAAGCAGATTTTATAGCTTCTTTACTAATTTTATATTCTGTACATAATGCAATACACGCTAGTGCATTTAAAACATTATGCATTCCTGGTACAGATAATTTAATTCTATCAAAAAATTCATCATTATTATAAACATCAAATTCTGCAAAGCCATCCTTGTCAAATACAATATTAACAGCAAAGAAGTTTGTATTCTTATTAGTAATACCATAGGTAAGGGTTTTAGCTGTTGTTAATTTTGGTAATTCTAAACAGTTTGTATCATCTCCATTTACTACTAAAAGTCCATTTAGCGGTAGTAATTTCACATATTTTTCAAAGGCTTTTTTTATATTTTCAAAGGTTTTAAAATAGTCTAAATGATCATTGTCTATATTTAAAATTATTTCAGCTTTTGGACTAAACTTTAAAAAGCTTTCTACATATTCACAGGCTTCAATTATAAAATGTTCGCTGTTTCCAACTTTATAATTTCCATTTAGTTGTTTTAGAAAGGCACCAACTTGAATACTTGGATCTTTTAGAGCTTCTATAAAACAAAGTGAAACCATTGAGGTTGTTGTTGTTTTTCCATGTGTTCCAGAAATACAAATAGTATCTTCATAACATCTTGTTAGTTCGCCTAAAAAATTAGCTCTTTCAATAATCGGTAAGTTTAATTTTTTAGCTTCCAAAATTTCAGGGTTATTTTCTTTTATAGCTGCTGAATATACAACGATATCAGCTTTTGCTACATCTTCTAAATTATGCCCTATTGTTACTTTTATATTATTTTTTTGTAAGGCTTGAATTGTTTCAGAATTATAGCAATCTGAACCAGTTATATTAAAACCCCAGTTTTTTAAAATGGTAGCTATACCACTCATACTAATTCCACCAATACCAATCATATGTATATTATTATATTTTTTTATATTATCTATATTTGGCACTTTTTACACTCTCCTTTAAAATAACATATAAATTATATAATTATATTTGTAAAATTTCAATAGTTTGAAATAAATAATTATCTTACTTTTTATATTGTTTATAAATTTAATATTTTTAGCATTCTAAAATCTTATATGTAATATATAAATAATTATTTGAAGTTATAATGGATTTTAAATTTTACTATAATTCCCTTATGAAAGTAAAAATATATTTCGCTCAAAAGGATATTTATATTAATTTGATATATAATATAACCAATTTTAGTAAAATGTTACATAAAAAATTAAATTTATTTTTTACTATTTATTTAATAAAATTTAAATTTTTTGTAAAAAAAAGAAGGAAAAACATTTTTTGTGAAGAATAATATAATTGTACATAAGATTAAACTAATATGTACAAAATAAAATTAAAAACTTAAGGAAGGCGGTGCACACAATGCAAATAACAGATGTACGTTTAAGAAAAGTAAATTCAGAGAACAGAATGAAAGCTGTTGCTTCTGTAACTTTTGATAACGAATTTGCAGTTCATGACATTAAAGTTATCGAAAGTCAAAATGGATTATTTATAGCTATGCCTAGCAGAAAGACTCCTAATGGAGAATTTAGAGATATAGCTCATCCAATCAATGCTGAAACTAGAGAGAAAATTCAAAAAGCTATATTAGAAGCTTATGAAGCTCCTGAAACAGAAGAATCAGCAGAATAATAAATAAAAAAGAAATTCTATTAAAATATAGAGTTTCTTTTTTTATACAATTTTTTTCTTATAAATTTTTTTATAGCATAATAAAATTTAATTAGTAAAATATTTGAATAATTATTAGAAACTATTGAAAGAATAGGATTGGTTATGATATAAATAAAAAAAAGTAATAGGAGGACTGCATAAGATGAATAGAATAAACTTATCTGATAAACAAGATAATAGTCGGAATAACACTAATAGCTTTAGTAATAACGATAATAATATTAATAATCCTATCAGGAGTAATTATAATAACCCTAAC
>CAMXQV010000055.1 GCA_947245515.1 uncultured Clostridium sp.
TTGGTAATTTTTATTTTCCCTTTTTTGGTTACTTTTATTTTATCATTTATAATAATTTAAGAATTTCTAAATATTTTTCAGTTGCATTCGAATTTTCATCAATATTTATATATCCCATACCCTAGCAAGAATTGCTTAAATGCTCTCTCTTGTAAGGAAAAATCGAAACTAGCAAAAAATAAAATAAAAGTATTGAATAATTTAGTAATTAAATCTATAATAAATAAGTACAATTAATATAAACAAATAAAAATAGGAGTGATTAAATGATAAAGGAAATACCTAAAGGAAAAGTGCATAAAAAAGAAACTTTTATGCAAGGTGTTATAACTTTAATATTTTCACAAATAGCAATAAAACTATTAGGGTTAATATATACCTTATATCTTACAAATAGAGAAGGATTTGGAGATAAAGGAAATGGAATTGTAGCAGCAGGCTACCAAATATATGCAATGTTACTCACAATATCATCAATAGGGGTACCAAACGCAATATCAAAATTAGTTTCTGAAAGAGTTGCAGTAGGGGATCATAAAGGAGCACATAGAATATTTAAGATAGCTTTTGCGACATTTTCAGTTATAGGAATAATTGGAAGCTTAATGTTATTTTTTGGAGCAAAACTAATTGCAAATCAATGGTTGCAAATACCAGAAGCAGAAATGACCTTAGTTGCATTATCACCAGCAATATTCTTTGTTGCAATTTCTTCAGTAATGAGAGGATACTTTAATGGTAGACAAAATATTAAAGCAACAGCAAGATCACAAAGTTTAGAGCAAGTTTTTAAAACCTGTTTAACAATTATTGTAGTAGAAATAATAGCAATAATTTCAAACGTATCTACTGAATGGATGGCAGGGGGGGCTACCTTAGCTACAACTTTAGCAACAATGGCAGGCTTTGGGTATCTATACTTATATTATCAAACAAGAAAAAGAGAAATAGCCTTAGAAATAAACTCAACTGTAAATTATCAATATGAAAGAGTAAAAAACATAATAAAAAGAATTTTACTAGTATCAATACCAATAGCTTTAACAGCAATAATGTCATCAATAAATAAAAATATAGACTCCTTTACAGTTGTCAGAAGTTTAAAACAATTTATGTCTGAAGACATGGCAATATCGCAATATGGAATATTAGGACGGAAAAGTTGACATGCTTACAAGTTTACCACTATCAATAAATGTTGCTTTCTCAACGGCTTTAGTTCCAGCAATATCAGCTGCAAAAGCAAGAAGAGACGAAAAGACAATTACACAAAAAACATCTTTTTCTTTATTAATCTCAATGCTAATTGGATTACCATGTACAATAGGAATGTGTATATTTGCAGGACCAATCTTAAATTTATTATTTCCAAATGCAAGTTCAGGGGAATTAATATTACAAATAAGTTCGCTAACAATTATTTTTACAATATTAGACCAAACCATAAATGGAGCTTTACAAGGATATGGGAAACTAATAATACCAACTATAGCCTTAGGTTGTCGGAGTATTTGCAAAATTAATTTTAAATTTAGTTTTAGTACCAATACCAGAAATAGGTGTTAATGGGGCAGCAATTGCTTCTGTAATATGTCATCTTATTGCATTTATGATAGCAATTAGTGCTTTGCGAAAAAATATAAAATTAAATTTGACCTTTTCAAAATTTGTTATAAAACCTATATTAGCAACAGTAATGATGGGAATTTGCTCATATTTTATTTATTTAACACTTTCAGGAATAATAATACCAAAATTGGCTACAATAATAGCAATGGTAGTAGCTGTAATGATTTATGCACTAGCAATTATAGTACTTAAAATTTTTTCAAAAGAAGAAATATTGCAACTACCTGGTGGAGAAAAACTTCATAAAGTTTTGGTAAAACTAAAAATATATTAAAAAAAATAGATAAAAATAAGAAAAAAAGAAGGATTTTCAATATTTTTGGCGAATAAAGTTAAATAGAAGTACATTTATTGCTATTGTTCAAGCAATAAAAGTACATAACATTAGATCTTATAGGAGGTAATTTAAATGAACAAAGCTGAATTAGTAGCAGCAGTAGCTGCAAAAACAGGAGCAACAAAAAAAGCAGCTGAAGAATCAGTAAACGCTTTTATAGAAGTAGTAACAGAAACATTACAAAAAGGAGATAAAGTTCAATTAGTTGGATTTGGATCTTTTGAAGTTAGAAAAAGAGCTGCAAGAAAAGGAAGAAACCCACAAACTAAAGAAGAAATCAAAATTCCTGCATCAAATGCTCCAGTATTCAAAGCTGGTAAAGCACTAAAAGATTTAGTAAATAAAAAATAAGAATTTTATATAAATAAAATAAATATATGAATTCATATAAAGAAACTATAGTAATTAAAAATTATTATAGTTTCTTTTTTTTATATAATAGGAAAGTTATACTTTCCTATTGTGTAAAAAGCTACAATCGCTAGCCCTTTGAGATTTTCTCCTTACAGTTGGAAATTCAAATCGGACAAGAACAAATAAGAAAATCTTTGATTTTCTTATTTGTTATACAAATTTATTTCATAAATTTGGCACACGAATAAATTTACTAAAAGAGCTTTAATTTTTCAGATTTTTTCTTCTTGGTTTATCTATATTTCGACAAAAAATAATTAAAATTTTAAGTGATTGGTTTAAAAAAACTTTACAAAAATTTCCTACAATGGTACAATTTGGAAAGAAGGGAATAAAAAAGGGAAAAATTAATGGCAAAAAAATATTTAGAAAAAAACGTACTAGAAGCAGCGATAGAAAGATTAGAAATAATATTTAAAAATTTTGAAAATATATATTTTAGCTTTAGTGGAGGAAAAGATAGTTCTGTAATGATACAACTAGCAAATAAAGTAGCTAGTAGAATGAATAAAAAATTTGATGTTTTATATATAGATTTTGAAGCACAATATAGACACACAATAGAACATGTAGAAAGGCTCAAAAAACTACCACAAATAAGGGATTTTTATCATATAGCTTTACCAATGGCACTAAGAAATGCAGTATCAGTATTACAACCTAAATGGATATGTTGGGAAGAAGAAAGTAGACCTTTGTGGGTAAGAGATATGCCGAAAGACTGTATAAATATAAAAAATTGCCCATTCAAATGGTTCAAAGAGGGAGAAGAATTTGAAGACTTTATAGTGCAATTTGCAGAATGGTATTTAGAAAAGTATAAAGGAAAAGTTGCATGTGGAGTTGGAATCAGAACAGATGAAAGTCTAAATAGATTTAGAACTATAGCTTTTCAGGACAATAAACTTACTTTTAATAATTATAAATGGACAACAAAGCTAAAAATAAATGAAAGACACATAGATGTATATAATTTTTATCCATTATATGATTGGGCAGTAGAAGATATATGGGGAGCAGTAAGTCAGTTAGACCTAGACTTTAACTATATATATGAATTAATGTATAAAAATGGCTTAGGAATTCATGAACAAAGACTTTGTCAACCCTATGGAGATGATCAAAGAAATGGATTAAATCAATTTAAAGCCTTAGAATATGATACTTGGTCAAAAGTACTAAATCGCGTAAATGGAGTAAACTTTGGTAACATATATTGTAAAAGTACTGCACTTGGAAATATTAAATCATGTAAACCAGAATTTATGTCGTGGCAAGAATACTCAGTGTTTTTACTAGAAAGTATTGGAATCTATAATAGAGATTTAATGTTACATTATTTTAGAAAAATAAAGAAATTCATGATTTGGTATAATAAAAGGTATAATGTTAATCCTAAAGAAATACCAGATATAGCAGAATGCAAATTAGAAAACCAGAAAAAAGTAATATCATGGAGAAGAATAGCAAGGGCTATAGAAAAAAATGACTTTTATATGAAAAGGCTATCTTTTGCACAAACAAAAACTGATGATGAAGAACTAAAAAGATTAATACATAGATGGGATAATTTATTAAATAAAAACACAAGAACAGATGATAAAACACTTCAAAAAGTAATAAAACAACAATATAGTTAAAAGCAAGACATAGAGTCAATATCTGTTTTTATACATATAAGGGTTATAGGTAAATACCATTTAAAACCTAAATATATTAAATAAGGAAATGAAAATAAATGAACTCAATTAAAAAGATTAATAATAAGACAGAAAATTTCTATCAATATATGGGGAAATTTTTTGGGTCAAGATTAGTAGAAAAACAAACAAGTGATAGAATTTATGACGATGATAAAAAAGATTGGTATGTATATATAGAAAACGATAATGTAATTGCCTTTGTATCAATTCAAAATAAAATTATAAAAAATGTATATTGTTATAAAGAAGAATATTTAGAAAAATTATTAAATAAAGTTTGTCAAGAAGAACAAGTTGAGCCTAGTATTTTAACAAGACAGTATATGAAAGTTTACAGAAAGTGTGGATTTGATATGATGGATAATGAAATTTATAAAAATTTTATTATGGTACATAGAAAGAGAAAGAAGGAATAATTTTGAAAGAAATAGAAATGCCTGTATTAAATGTTAAGATGGTGGATATAAATAAAGTAGTAGCAAATGATTACAACCCCAATAAGGTAGCACCACCAGAAATGCAATTATTAAAGCATTCTATAGAAGAAGATGGTTATACACAACCAATTGTAACCTATTATGATAAGGAAAGAGATATATATATTGTTGTTGATGGTTTTCATAGATATCGTGTAGCAAAAGAAGAATTCAAATTAAAAGAAATACCAATAGTTACAATTGATAAAGATTTAGAGAATCGTATGGCAAGTACAATTAGGCATAATAGAGCAAGAGGTACACATCAAATTATTGATATGTCACATATTGTACTAACTTTAACTGCAAACGGCTGGACAGAAGAACAAATTTCAAAACATTTAGGAATGGAACTTGATGAAATAATTAGACTTAAACAAATTACAGGTTTAAAGGAAACTTTTGCAAATCATGTATTTAGTAAATCATGGGAAGAGTTCGAATATAATTTAAAAAGGACAAAACATGAAAGTTTAAAAAATTCCGAAAAAGATATAAGTTAAAATTATAATTTCAACTTTTTGTAATTATAACCTATAATTGCAAAAAATTGAAACATAAAAAGTTAAAAATCTTGACAAATTCAAAAATACTATGTAAAATGAAATTCGTAAAATAAATATAAATTGCGTTTGTACTAGGAAAAGTTTTTAGAAATTACTTTAAGAGAAAAAGGGTCAGAGGCTGAGAACCCTTTAAGGTCAACCTAAAAACGAAACACCTTGGAGCAATATAAAATAAAGTGGAAAATTATAAAATTTTCAAGCTGGGTGGCACCGCGGAAAGTATTTCGTCCCTGCATATGCAAGGGGCTTTTTTTATACAATATGAAAGTCATACTTTCCTGTTGTATAAAAAGTTACAATCGCTAGCCCTTTGAGATTTTCTCGTTACGTCGAAAACTCAAATCGGGCGAGAACAAATTAAAGAAAATCTCATACAACAAAATATAGCATATTAAAGGAGGTATATATATGAACGAGTATAGAACACATACTTGTAATGAAATTAGTTTAGAAGATGTAGGAAAGGAAGTTAGAATTTCTGGTTTTGTAGAAACAATCAGAGACTTTGGTGGACTAGTATTTTTAGATATTAGAGATATGTATGGAATAACGCAAGTTGTTACATCAGGAGATCCACAAGAGGTTGATTTTGCATCACATATACCAATAGAGTCATCAGTTACAGTATTTGGGACTGTTAGAAAAAGAGATGAAGAAACAATAAATCCAAAATTAAAAACTGGACTAGTAGAAATTGCAATTAAAGAAATTAAAGTCTTAGGAAAAAGAACCCAAAACTTACCTTTTGAGATAAATTCTGACCAAGAAGTAAGAGAAGATTTAAGATTAAAATATAGATTTTTAGATTTAAGAAATAACAGATTAAAAGATAATTTACTTTTAAGAGCAAAAGTAGTTCAATTTTTAAGAAATCAAATGATTGAACAAGGTTTTTTAGAGGTTCAAACACCAATACTTACAAGTTCTTCTCCAGAAGGAGCAAGAGATTATCTTGTTCCAAGTCGTTTGCATGCAGGAAAATTTTATGCTTTACCACAGGCACCACAACAATTTAAACAATTATTAATGGTATCTGGAATAGATAAATATTTTCAAATTGCACCATGTTTTAGAGATGAAGACGCAAGAGCAGATAGAGCTCCAGGGGAATTTTATCAATTAGATATGGAAATGGCATATGCAACTCAAGAGGATGTATTTAATGCAATTGAACCAGTTATGTATAACACTTTTAAAGAATTTTCGAACAAAAAGATTGCCAACTATCCATTTCCACGAATTTCATATAAAGAAGCTATGCTAAAATATGGAACAGATAAACCAGATTTAAGAAATCCATTATTTATTATAGATTTATCTGAATTTTTCAAAAAATGTACTTTTAAACCATTTATAGATAGAACAGTAAGAGCAATAAAAGTAAAAGGTCATCTATCAAAAGGCTTTCATGAGAAAATGCTTAAATTTGCTACATCTATTGGAATGGGTGGCTTAGGATATTTAGAAGTTCAAGAAGATTTAAGCTTTAAAGGTCCAATAGATAAATTTATTCCAGCTGAATTAAAACAAGAGTTGTTAAGTCTAGCTGATTTACAAAAAGAGGATACTATTTTCTTTATTGCAGATAGTGAAGAAAGAGCAACAGAACTTGCAGGTCAAATAAGAGATGAATTGGGAATTAGATTAGATTTAATTGATGATAATACTTTTGAATTTTGCTGGATTGTTGATTTTCCTATGTTTGAGTTAGATGAACATGGAAATTTGGCTTTTAGCCATAATCCTTTTTCTATGCCACAAGGTGGTTTGGATGCATTAGAGAATAAAGACCCATTAGAAATATTAGCATATCAATATGATATTGTTTGTAATGGTATAGAGTTGTCTTCTGGTGCAGTAAGAAATCATGATATTAAGGTTATGCTTAAGGCTTTTACTATGGCTGGATATTCTGAAGATGAGGTTAGGTCAAAGTTTGGTGCTTTGTATAATGCTTTTCAATTTGGTGCTCCTCCTCATGCTGGTGTTGCTCCTGGAGTTGATAGGATGCTTATGTTGTTATCTGATTCTGATACTATTAGGGAGGTTATTGCTTTTCCTTTGAATAGCAAGGCTCAAGATTTAATGATGGGTGCACCAAGTACAGTTCGCCGTAACCAATTGAGAGATGTTCATATTATGGTTGATATTAAAGATTAAAGATAAAAGCGATAGAAAAAGTTTCTATCGCTTTTGGGAATTTGATTGACAGCTTAATTATTTAATTTTAATGTAAATTTCTCGATTTTTATCATTCGTAAGTTCAATTTGAAATGTTTCTGTCATTGCGTTTAAATCTTTTAGTAATTTTTTTATCCGAGAGTAACTCTTTTCTGGATATGGAATATATATTCCAGATAATTTTTTCCAATTATCCAAATCCATAGATTCTTGGGTTTTAATTATGTTCTTTTGTATTTCTGCGATTATTTTTCTGCAGAACCTACTATCTGTCATTAATTATTCCTCCTTTTGCAAATTTATTTTTTTATTATATTATATTTGAGTGCTTTAGTCAATAGATTTACATAATCTTAAAGCAAGAATTATTAATTATTTCTAAAGTTATTTCGGTTACATTCTAAATATTATTGGGATGACCTTTTGTAAACTTAAATATTTTCACTTAACTGTAACATTTTTTATGGCTATATCTAAGAGTAGCTCAAAAATAAATAATTTGAACAATTCTAGTTCTATTTTTAGTTTGTTATATGCAAAGTTAAAGAATTGAAAAGAAAATGTAAATAATGTAAATATAATAAAGAAACTTGAATATAATAAAGATATAGAAAATAGAGAGGAAGAAGAACTTATGGATATAAAATATTTTGACAATGCAGCAACAACAAAAGTCAAAAAAGAAGTTGCAGAAGCAATGCTTCCATATTTACAGGAAGAATATGGAAACCCATCATCTTTGTACAGTATAGGAAGAAGATCAAAAAAAGCAATAGAAGAAGCAAGAAAACAAGTTGCAAGTCTAATAAATTGCATGACAAACGAAATATATTTTACAGGATGTGGTTCAGAAAGTGACAATACTGCAATAAAGGGAATAGCATATGCAAACAAGAGAAAAGGGAGACATATAATAACATCAAAAATAGAACATCCAGCAGTGCTTCATACTTGCCAATCCTTAGAAAAGCAAGGCTTTGAAGTAACATACCTAAGTGTAGATAAAGAAGGAAAAATAAATATTAGAGAATTACAAAATAGTATAAAAAATGACACAATATTAATAAGCATAATGTTTGCTAATAATGAGATAGGAACAATTGAGCCAATATATGAAATTGCTCAAATTGCAAAAATGCACAATATAATCTTTCATACTGATTGTGTTCAAGCCTGTGGAAATATTCCAATAGATGTAAAGAAAATGGGAATAGATATGCTATCTATGTCTGGTCACAAAATTTATGCACCAAAAGGAATAGGTGCATTATATGTAAGAAATGGAATAGAATTTGAAAAATTCATGGATGGAGGGCACCAAGAAAAAAACAAGAGAGGAGGTACAGAAAATGTACCAGGTATTGTAGGATTAGGAAAGGCTTGTGAGTTAGCAAAAAGTAATTTAAGCAATCATATGAAACATCTACAGGATTTGAGAGATTTTTATATTAGTGAGATAGAAAATAAAATTCCTTATGTAAAATTAAATGGTCCAAGAGATACGAGATTGCCAGGAAATGCAAATTTTTCTTTTAGATTTGTAGAAGGAGAATCACTATTACTAAAATTAGATGCAAAAGGTATATGTGCATCAAGCGGTTCTGCATGTACCTCTGGTTCTTCAGAGCCATCACATGTATTAAAGTCAATTGGTCTTTCAAATGAAATGGCTCAAGGAGCTTTAAGAACTACTTTTGGAGAAGATAATACTAAAGAAGATGTTGAATATTTAATAAGTTCTCTCCAAGAAATAGTAAGTAATTTAAGAGAAATGTCTCAAGAATATCAGAATTTTAAAAGGGAGCTATAAAAAAACTAAGAAATCCTCGAATTTACATATGTATTTTCAAGGATTTTATAACTATAATTTATAATAATAGGAATTTTTTAAAGTCTCATTAGAGCAATTGCGCATTTTATTCCATCTACTGCAGCAGAGGTTATTCCACCAGCATATCCAGCACCTTCACCACAAGGATAAACTCCCTTAATATTTGATAATAAATTTTCATTTCTAACAATTTTAACAGGAGAAGAACTTCTTGTTTCAACACCTGTTAAAAGACTATCTGGATTTGCAAAACCAGTTAATTTTTTATCAAAATATAGGATTCCTTCTTTTAAAGTATCAGAAACAAATTTAGGTAATATTTCATTTAGATTAGATAAAGTAACACCTGGAAGGTAAGATGGTTTTATTGTTCCAATCGTAGAAGATTTAATATTCTTTAGGAAATCTTCTACTCTTTGAATTGGTGCACAATAATTTGAGCCACCTAAAGCAAAAGCGTTTTCTTCTAATTCTTTTTGAAAATAAATTCCAGCCAAAGGCGAAGTATCTTTAAAATCCTTAGGAGTAACATTAACCAAAATAGCAGAATTAGCATTTTTGCCATCTCTCAAAAAGGTACTCATTCCATTAGTAACAATTGTGTTCTTCTCACTAGAAGAAGCCATAACTACTCCTCCAGGACACATGCAAAAAGTGTAACATGAACGACCATTTGGTGAATGGTAAGCTAATTTATATTCAGCAGGAGGTAATTTTAATTTTGTAATTGAGCCATATTGTGACTTATTAATTTCATCTTGTAAATGTTCTATCCTTACTCCAACAGAAAAATTCTTTTTTTCTAATAAAAATCCTTTTTCATAAAGTTTTTGAAAAGTATCTCTTGAACTATGTCCAATAGCTAAAATTAAATTATCAGTTGACATTTCAGTAATATTGTTTAAATTATTTGAAGAAATATCCTGACAATAAATAGCTTTTAAAGTATTATTTATTATTTTGAAATCAATAACTTTAGTATTAAAGTAAAATTTAGAGCCTTTTAGAATTAGGTATTCTCTGATATTTTTAATTATCTTAATTAAATTATCTGTACCAATATGAGGCTTAGAAACATATAATATTTGTTCAGGTGCACCAAATTTTACAAATATTTTTAAAACTTCTTTACAAAAAGGATTATTTATTCCTGTAGTTAGTTTACCATCAGAAAATGTGCCAGCACCACCTTCGCCAAATTGTACATTAGAAAAGGTATTTAGTTTACCAAGCTTAAGAAAGTTTTCTATTGTTTTTTTTCTGATTTCTACTGGTTGACCTTGTTCTATAATTATTGGTTTAATGCCATTTTCTATTAAGGTTATTGCTGCAAATAATCCACCTGGACCAGCTCCAACTATAATAGGTCTTGTGTTTATTTTATTATTTAAAGGTATGTTTGGAAGGGTTGTTTCGTTTTTTACTTTTATTAAATTTTTATATTTATTTTCGTTTTTTACTTCTATATCTATTGAATAATTATAATGAACATTCTTTTTGTCTCTTGCATCTATTGACTTTTTTGATATTTTCCAATTTATTATATCTGATTTTTTAATTTTATTTTTTAATAGTGCTTTTTCAAGTATTTCATTATTAGAAATATCTTCATAAATCTTTATATTGTTTATTCTTAGCATTTGAACCTCCAATTTTTATAATTATATCATATAAATAGTAAAAGTCTACTAAACTAAGGCAATCGCTTAAAATTTTAATTATTTATTTGTTCGTATTTAATTAAGAATAGCGCGAAAAGGATTATAATTCTTTATTTTTGAGTGACTCCGGGGTAACCGTTCCAAAATTCTTAGAAAAGTTAAAA
>CAMXQV010000056.1 GCA_947245515.1 uncultured Clostridium sp.
TTTGTGTTTTATCAATTAAATTTATTGCGAAAAATTTTTATTCCTCAAAGCTGTATTATATCACTTCAAATTTCTGTTAACGCTATAAATTTTATAACAGAAAAATATAAACATTACATATTACTTCAAAAATAAAGTTTATTTTTTCTTCTTCATTCATTTCCATTACTTTGGCTAATATAAAAACATCCATATTATCTTTATAAGAAATCATTGCGTTTTTATTATATTTTTTATCAAAGACACATAAGAAATTTTTTAATATATCAACTAACTTTTCTTTATCAATTTTTAATTTTATCAAATCACTTTGCATAACAATTATACTTAATTTTAATCTACTTTCTATACTTAAACTTTCAAAATATCTTATTAAAACTTTTACATCTTCACTATTATTTTTTAATATCATTTTTATTCTTCCTTTCATTATTTTATAAAGGGCTTGGGACTTAGTCCCAAAATACGAATTTTGACTAGGGAGGAAAAATTCAGTGCTTGTTAGGAAGTGTATGGGGGTACAAAATTTATCTTTAACTTGAATTTTTCCTCTAATTTCTTTATTTTTGATTACTAATTACTGCTCCAATTTTATAATTTTCTTTCTTTGATTTTGAGAAAGTTTTGTTATCTTTTACAGCAACTAGTCGAATCAATTTTTGTTTTTCTTTATTCAATTTTAATTCAATTTCTTTTTCATTTTTGTTCACATTTTTTGAAAATAATTCATAAAATTCTATTTCAAATTCTTGATTAAGTCTTGCAATATAATCATCTAATTGTTCTTGATTTATATTCACACTTGTTCTAATTTCTTTTTCTTCTTCGTTTACTTCGACAGGTACAAAAACATCTGCTATTCCTAATGCAAAAAATTTTGTTAGCTGTTCAATGTAGCTACTTCTAAAATTTATTTTATCAATATAAAATTCTCCGTTTTTTGTTCTTTAACAAAGTCATTAATTCAATAAATTTTGAAATAAATTCTTGCTTTTCTTCTTTTGATTTTTTGTTCCATTCTTGTTTTAAAGTTTCATTTAATTTGTTATCTTTTATTAGTTTTTCTCTTTCAATATCTCTATCAGCCATTAGTTGTTGTGGTGTAAAAGAAAGACTATTTGTATTGAGTTTTTCATATTTTTTTGTTTCTAAAATGTTTATTTTTTCTTCAATAATTTTGTAATCTTCAGAAAAATCTTCCATTTCAACTATACCACTTACATAAGCCTTTTTTATTCTGTCTTTTTGTTTTTGTAATGTCTCAATTTCTTGGTCTAGTTGTTCTGTTTTTGTTTCTTTTTTATCAGCTAGTATTGGTAAAAAATATTTCTTTACTGCCATATCATACTCTACTAGTTCAAGAATAAATCTTTGTAAACATTCTTCGATTTTATCTTCTCTGTAATAGGTCTTGCAATGTTCACAAGTATAGTACATATATTTCTTTTTTGTTCCTCCAGAGCCTTTGCATTTCATTATTCTGTTACATTTAGGACATTTTAGTTTTTGAAAAAATATATAAACTCTATCTCTTGTATAACTTCTTTGATTTTTCTCTTTTTGGTATTGTGCTTCGTTCCACATAGCACGACTAATTATTGGCTCTACTACATTCATATAAACTAAAGTATCTTTACTGTTTGATTTTCCTTTTTCATAATCTCCCATATATACTTTGTTGTCTATCATTTTCATAATAGTTGTATCTCTCCAATGTTTTGGTGCTAATACTTTTTCTTTATTTAATGTATTACTAATTTGTTGATAGCTTTTTTCCTCTAAATACATATTAAATATTCTAATTACTACATCTTTTGTAGTTTCATCTATTACAGTCTTTTTATTATTATCTTTCTTATAGCCTAATGGTACAATTCTAGGTAAATGTCCTGATTTAATAGCACCATTTAAACCGAACTTTGTTCTTTCACTAACTATCTCAATTTCTAGTTGTGATAATACTGTTAGCATACGCACAAAAAATCTTCCATTAGCACTGCTCGTATTTACATCGTCTTTATCACACACCAAATAGGTATTGTGTAATTCTAATAGTGAAATAAGTTCTTCTAAATCACGAACACTGCGAGTAACTCTATCTAATTTATAGGCTACAATATAATTGATTTTTCCTTGTTTCATATCTACTAACATTTCTTGAAATCCTGGTCTATCTTTAATGTTTTGCGCTGATATTCCAGCGTCTTCATAAATCTTAAATACTTCATATTCTTTGAATTTACAAAGTTGTAATAGTTTTTCTTTTTGTTCTAGCAAACTAAATCCGTTCTCTGACTTGATCTTCTGTACTTACTCTAATATAAATTCCTGCAATTTTCTTTTCTTCACTCATTTTTAAATCTCTCCTTTCAATATTGAACGGAAAGGTACAAAAAAACCCTAAAATTAAAGTAGCCTTTCTATGTAGTCTTTTAGTTGAGATAAAGGGTATTTATACCTTAAATCTCCCACATAAAAGTAATCACATTCATTAAAGAATAAAAATAACTTATCTTTAATGATTACTCTATGTGGTTCTACATACGCCAAGTTTGTATGTTCTACAATTCTTAAACAACCTTCAAATATCATTTCGTGTTCAAGTTTTATAGCATTCAAACTACAAGCCCATTCAATTTTAGAGAGCAATTCTCTTTTAATCTTGTTTTTCTTCTTTACAATGCTAATCATACCACACCATCCTTCCTTTTTCAAGATAAAGGCATTAAAAAAATCAACCTTTTACAGTTGATTTATCAATGTTTTCGTCTGGTGCGACGATTTTACTTAATGGAGCGATATTCTTACAAGTTACGAACTCTCTTATTCTCTTTCTAAATTATGATTGTATTATATATGAATTCTTAATAAATTTCAATGGTAGTATGGAAAAAAATGTAGAAATATATTATAATCCTATTTATAATTAAAAGGAGGTCATTACATGAATAAATTAGAAAAATTTGTACAAGAAGCAAAAGACTTTGCACAAAGGAATATTACTGCTGATGATTCTGACTTCGTAGCTTGGAATAATTCATTGATACGATTTGTTGAAAAAAAGTATGGAATGAAATCAACTACAGCTTTAAATTTTAAAAACAGACATTATTCATTAATGATATTTGGAAGTAATACTCCTACTAGCAGTTTTATACGAGCATATAAAAAAGATATGGAAATAACTGTTAAGGAATTAGAAATTTTATTAGAAGAAGAAAGTGAAGATACAATTAATGAAATTATCACATTAGAAAATAATAAATCTATAAATTCTAAAAAAATATTTATTGTACATGGTCGTGATGATATTAAAAAATACGAGTTATCATGCTTTCTTTATGAACAAGGATTAGAGCCAATTATATTACATGAACAAGTAAATAATGGACAAACTATAATTGAAAAAATAGAAAAGAATAGTATAGATATTGCTTGTGCAATTATATTATTAACACCAGATGATGAAGGCAAATTAAGGTTTTCAAACTCACCTTTAAAAACAAGAGCAAGGCAAAATGTGATATTTGAAGCAGGATATTTTATGGGAAAGTTAGGTAGAAACCGAACAATTATATTAAGCGGAGTGGAAGAAACAATGTCTGATATAGATGGCATAGTTTATATTGATATAAATAATTATAAATCAGCATTATTGAAAGAATTAAAAGAACTTAATTTAATAAAATAGTAATAGGAGAAAATTAACAATGAAAATTATTAAAACGATAGATTTATGGACAGAACAGCACGATAACCATTATGAATGTTTTAATGGCGCTTATGGATTTGAAAATAATAAAGTACCATTTGATACATATAAAATTATTGAAAATTGCAATTGCATAATAACAGTTAATAATCCAGATATTAATATTAACAACAAGCATAATGCTATTATTTTCTATAAAAATGGCACACCCATTAGATTAGTTGTTATAAATAAAAATACAGATATTGATAAATGTATAAAAGTAGCCCTTGAACAACATTTTGATAATTCTATATTAAAAGATTACTATGTCAAACAAAATATAAAGTCATCTATTATAGACATGAAAGAAGAACCAATTTTTAAAATAACTGATAACACTAAAGTAGAAGCAGATGTAGGATCTTGTGATAGATGGAAACTTTTATATAATATGCTAAAAGGAAGCTATACAGAAAGTAATACTGCTTATGGGAATTTTGAAAGTGATAGATATGAATTTTTACCTAACTTATTTATAAAATATGAACTTATAACAGATACTGAAAAATTTGAAATAGAGCATAAATGTGCATTTATAAATACTATAAAAACTAGATTAATACCTATACAAGAAAACTCACCATTAACAAGATAAAAAAAATAAATATGTTTGAAACATTTAAATTTTTAAAAGAGAATACACAAGTTAATTACTTATCTACTATAAATGATGGAAAACCAAGTTGTAGACCATTTGGAGATCCAATTATGTTTGATAATAAAATATATATTATTACGAATAAACAGAAAAATGTATCAAAGCAAATTGCAAAAAATAACAATGTTTGTATAGTTGCCTATGATGAAGAAAATTGGATTAGAATTAATTGCAGGCTTATTGATGATAGTAATAATATTGCAGCAAAACAAGCAGTCATAAATGAATTTGACTGGGCTATTGAGGCAGGTTATACTCTAGATAATCCAGACTTTCAGATTTTATATATGACTAATGTTGAAGCAACCATTTATAATGAAGATGGAGAAGTCATTTCAATACATAAATTTTAATTCAGCATAAAAAGACCACTATTGAGTTTTAATGTAAAGTGGTCTTTTATACATTACAAATTAGTAATCTTTTCAATAATTTCTACATCTTCAATTCTATTAATTGCAAAGCATTTTTTACCCAAGTCTTTTATAGAAGCACCTAGATGATACATTTCTTTGTTATCTATTACAATAAATCTATCGTGAAATTTGTTAGTTTTAGCAACTTTTAGAACAGGATATTCTTTATTAAATTTTTTAATATCTAAATTTTCAATATTGCTTTTGTCTGATGTTAGAATAACTACTTCCACATTGCTTTTCTTTTTAGCTAACATTTTCAAAACACTGTCATCAATATAATTATCTATAATTAAAATCTTGTTATTTGCTCTTTTTATAATATCTACAATGATGCTATATGCATCATATATTTGACCATCAAAAAATATTCTTTGTTTGATATTTTCTTCCAACTCAAACTGATTAAAGATTTCATCAAATTTTCTGTCATGTTCTAGTAATTTATATTCTACATTCGTTAGTCTTTCAAATACTTGTCCATTTGAAGATATAAACTTTCTCATTTCGACAAATGCTTCCACTATTCTTATACTTACTTCAATGGCAATTTCATTTTTTAACAATCCTGATAACATCAGAATTCCTTTTTCAGTAAAAACATAAGGTAATTTCTGTTTTCCTCCACGAGTGTTTGAAGTCGCAATTTGCGACTTCAAAGATTCATATTCGTTATTACTTAATTGAAAACAGAATTCAACTGGAAAACGTTCAATATTTCTTTTTACAGTCTCATTTATTCTCTTTGTTTCATAATGGTATAGCCTAGCTACATCATTATCAATCATAACTTGTTTTCCTCTTATAGTATATATTAAATTTTTTATATCTTCATTTGTTAATTCATTTTGAATTGCTAATTTATTTTCTTCCATAGGTTCACATCCTTTTCTTACTCCATATATTCTAAAACATTTGTTCTTTACTGTCAAGACTTTTGCAATTTTTAATTTCAAAATTTATACTATTGAAAAGATATAATGCAACTCTATTTTGCTGTGTTGAATCCATTTCCATAATTTTGCTTGATACAAAAATTGTATAAGGATAATTTGCAAAATTAACAGTAGTTGTTCTGTATTCAATATTAATTTCTTTTAGCAGATTATCAAATTGTTTATACATTTCTTTTTTATCATATTCTATATCAGTATGACTATAATTATCACACATACATATTGCAAGTCTTAATTTATTTTCTATATCCATGTCTTTTATTATATCAATTAAATAATTCACTTTTTCGTTATTCATAATCTTTCCTTCTTTCTTATTTTTATTTTTGGGGATTGGGGACGAAGTTCCCATATTTGAATTTGGCGTATATCCAAATTCAGTGCTTGCTAGGACACGATTTTTTAAGTTCTAAAAAAATGCATTTTTCCTTGTATTGTTTTTTTACTTCACTTTTTATGAAATTTTCAAACCACTTTATGCAATTTCTGATGGAATTCTTGGTATTAATGTTAAGTAATCTACTATATTTTCATTTTCAATATAAGGACAATTTATAATTCCATCTGCATAAAAATTCTGTTTTAGTAGTTCATTATATATTGTTAAAGTAGCATTGTCATACTCGTTGTTGGCAATTTTATTATTAGAAAATACAAAATAATCTTCTTGCAATTTTTCTAATTCTTGTCTAGTAATTGCTTCTTTATAAATAAAACCTATATTGTTGTTTTGTTGTATTTCATATAAATATTCGATATACTCTTTGCTACTTTTTGAGATAAATTCTTCTGTAAATTTAATATTTGTTATTTCAATATTGTAGTTTTTATCTCTCTTAATTTCGATTGTATCTATTAATCTTTTTATCAATTCTTTTTTAGATTTTCTATTTAAGCTATCAAAAACAAATGAAAAATCTAATCTGTTTTGAAAGACAACTTTATTATCTTCAGTATCACAATCTAACTTTTTCAATAGTTCTATTGTATATTCTTTATAATCATTGTTAGGATCAATCTGTTGCTTTTTCTTATTCAAATTTTCTATTTCTTTCTTGATAATATCATTTTTATTATTGATAGTTTCCACATTTAAGGTAGAACTTAAGTACAAATCTACTAATTTTTTCTCTTGTATTTTTAGTTTTTCAATAGCTTTTTCTATGTATTTAATATCTTTTGTTTTGGTAGAATTGCATACAATAATTTCATTATCCATATCATACATATACCTTGTTAATTCATTCAATATTCTTTAATCATTCGTAACTGTGAATCAATAGAGTAACCATTATCTCTTTGGTCATCTGTTGATACTCTTACATAAATTCCACATCTCATAAAATTGCCTCCTATATCTCCTGTGAATTTTTTTGGGTTTTGTATAGTAAAGTTGTAAAAAAATTTTACCCTCTCATATGTTTGCTCAGAAAAGTGCATTTTCGCACCCCTAGTTTGGGAAAAAATTTATAAATTTTTTTATTCTCTCATATGTTTACTAACTAAAACGCACTTTTGCAAGCTGTTTTTCAAAATTTTTTTATAAAATTGCAAAATAAGAGATTAAATTTTTAATTTTATGAGAATTTGCTTAATTTCTTTAAGATTATACTTTTGTTCATATTCTTTAATATAGAATGGCTTATTAGCTATTTCATTTACTTTATATTCGTAAATAGTAAGAGTAGTAGGATATGTAATTAAATATTGAGTTGGCTCAATGAATTGTAAATTAGTAGCCTTTAAATGTTTAATTTTGCCATTTTTGACTGTGTACTCATAGGTTTTAATAATTTCTATTATTTCATCATTTGGTTTTAAATCTTGTACTATTTCAAACTCAAACATAAAAAATGCCCTCCTTTCTTCGATAAGAGAACATTTTGATATTTTTATGAAGTTCAATTCATCTTTTCTAAAAATGAAAAAGCTTACGAAACTCTTTATAGTTCGTAAGTTGTAATAAATTGGAGCCAATAGGCAGAATCGAACTGCCGACCTACGAGTTACGAATCCGTTGCTCTACCAACTGAGCTATATTGGCATAATATAAACTCTCTACTTTTAAATGTTATAAAAATTATAATGTACAACACATTATAAAAAAATAAAAAATAAAGAATAATTTATAAATTAAAATAAAAAATCAATCCTCCAAAAATACAAATTACAAATCCCAACATTTTAAGTCCTCTTGAGGCTTCATTTTGATCACCAAATCCAAAGAACTTCTTTGTTATAATTCTAGCATCATATATCATAACTATTCCTAGTAAAATAATAACAACCGCAACTAATTTTACAATTATCTGTACCATTTCATCAACATCCTTTTTAATTACATATAAATTAAAGTTTCTTTAACATAATATGAATAGCAAACATAGAAACCAACAATTATGCTTGACCTATTTTCTATGTGAAAGATAAAACAAACTAATTCTAATAAAATAATATAAAAACTTATTGAGCTAATTTTAAAATATTATCCATTACTTCCTTAGCAATCTTATCTAAAACTTCTTTATCTTTACTACCTTTGTATTGGCTAAAATCTAAAGGTTTTCCATAAGTAATAACTACTTTCCAATTACCCTTTTTCCCACCTTTAATACCACAAGGTACTACCTTTGCTCCACTTCTTACTGCAAAAAAAGCAACACCATTTTTAACTTTTTCGCCTTTTTCTAAACCATTTCTAGTTCCTTCTGGAAATAACGCCAAGCAATTTCCATTTTTTAAAGTTTGCATTGATTCTTTCAAAGCTTTAACTTCTTTAGAATCTCTTTTTACCAATATTGCATCAAAGACCTTTCCTAAAAATGCTAAAAATTTACTCTTTGTCAATTCTTCTTTAGCTAAAAATCTAGTATAACGTCCACAAGTTACTTCAATTAATGGAGGATCTAAAAAACTCCTATGGTTCCCAGCAATTATTACTTGACCATCTTTAGGTATATTTTCCTTTCCTATCACTTTCATTCTATATACAAGCTTACAATAAGAATACATTGTGCCCTTTACAATTCCTCTAATTATTTTTTTAAAAAACTCTTTCACTGTATTTTTCTCTCTTTCTATATAGTTTAATATAATCCCTATTATATTTCTCTCATCTCTTACTGCTCTTTATTATATTTACTATTTTATCTACAACTTCGTCTATTGTCAAATTGCTACAATCGATATAAATCGCATCTTCTGCTTTTCTTAATGGTGATATTTCCCTTTGTGTCTCTAAAATATTTCTTTGTTTAATATTTTCTAGTACTTCTTCAAAGGTTCCCTTAATACCTCTTTCTATGTTTTGTTTATATCTCCTTCTTGCCCTTTCCTCTACTGAAGCATCCAAATATATCTTTACTTGTGCCTTTGGAAATACTGTTGTCCCAATATCTCTTCCCTCCATTACAATATCTCCGCATTTCCCCCATCTTTCTTTCCAATATTAATATTTTATCTCTAATACATCCTATAGCAGCATATTTTGCAACGTTATCATCTATTTCTGGTGTTCTTATTTTTTGTGTTACATCAACTCCATCTAATAATACTATTTGCCTTTCCTTGTCTATTTTTAATTCTATTGAAATATCTTTTAATATATCCCTTATTTTTTCTATTTCATTACTTTCTATTTTATCTTTTAAAGCTTTTAAAGCTACACATCTAAACATTGCACCTGTATCTATATTTATAAATCCCATTTTTTGACTAACCAATTCTGCCACTGTACCTTTCCCTACTCCAGCTGGTCCATCTATAGCTACTACAAAACTCATTACAAAATTCTCCTATCTTTTATTTTCTTCTTATTCTCAAAATTATTTGATTTTCTGTTTATAATCTATATAAACCTTCAAGTATTATAATTATTAGGTTCAGTTAAAATAACTGAACCTAATTGAATTATCTTTTTCTCTTTGCTCAACCTTTTCACTTTATGTATTTTTACACAATTTTATTTTTTTGTTTAATCTATATTTTCTGATACATAAATATTTTTAGCTACTACTTCTAATTCTACTACATTCATGGCAGTTAATTTTTCTATTTCTCTTTTAGATTTCTGTTTAAAATCCCTTAATCCATTAATAACATTAAAACCATAAACAATTGTTACTTCCATATAAAGTTTTACACCTTCACCATAATTTTCAACACGAGTTTTTAAAACTTTAAATATAGCTGGTGTTTGACAAGCTAAGTATTCTAAAATTTGCCTAAAAACAACATCTGAAATTGTGAATTTTCCCATATAACTAAAGGTTGGCCTAATAATTGATTTCTCAGATATATATGGTTTTTGTCCTTTTCCTTTTGATTTAAATATTTGCAAAGGATCTAATAAATAACCTGAAAAATCTTTTTTTATTTCAAAGGTTGGAACAGGAATAACATGCTTTCCTTCTGTTACTCTTATTCTTCTTGCTGTTTGCATTTCTTGTTCTGTTGCAACCTCTGTAATATAAATAGTCTCTGAAATTTCTGGTAATCCTAAATTTGCAGCTATCTTTTGCACCATACCATCTGAAGTTCCTAATATTAAAATACTCTCTGGTTTATATTTTTTTAAAGCTTTAATAATAATATCTTTTTCTTCTTCTTCATAAAATAGTGCATGTTTTACTGTTCCTACTTTTGTTGGTGCTTTTTTCGCTGATTCTCCAGCAATTACTTGATTCTCTTTTATTAATAATCCATCATCTATAATATAATTAATGTTCCTCTCACTTGCTACCATTTGTGCTCTATAACTTTTACCTGTTCCTGAAGGTCCAACAAAAGCATATACTTTTATTTTATTAGTAAATTGTAACTTTATATCTTTTAGTAACACTATTAATTCCTCTTTTCCAGAATTCTTATTTGTATTGCCTCTATTCTTAGACATTTTCCAGAGGTTCCTGCTATTTCACCATCTGATTTCCATTCTTGCCATCCTATATTTT
>CAMXQV010000057.1 GCA_947245515.1 uncultured Clostridium sp.
TATTTTTAGAAAGATGGGTGTAAGCATTCATAAAAATTACTTGAATGGAAAAAAATAAACAGTTAAATCTAGTATGTTTAACTGCTTGCTTAGCGATAATTTACTGCTGGAAGTTATTGGTAATAATACAATTCTGTAATATTTTATGAAATTACCCTGGGCTTTTTGAAAGAAATATTGACACTTTCAGGATAAAATTATGAAATAATTTTTATAATCTATGTAACGGTTAATACAACAGCATTTGAAGATTATAACTGCCTAAAAAACCATACATATATTTTAAATTGTAGATAAACTATTTATGTAAAATTTATATAGTAAAATCAATAGCTACAAGTCCTAAATTTTTTACCATAAAATCTATAAAATTGAAAACCTAGTATTATCAATGCTTTTGACGGTTTTTAGTATTCTAAAATCATTGTAACACTTGATATAACTAGGTTAGAAACTTTTAAAAAAATTTTTTATAATTTTATCCTGTTGACACTTTTGGAAATATTTGTTAAAATAAAAAAAGAATGGTACTGGCTACCATTCTTTACATAGGAGAGTTGTTTACTGACAATGGAGGTAATCACAATGACAAAGTTATCGAAAAAAGTTTGGGCAATATTAGCAACTATAATGTTGTTAGGAACAACAACACAGGCAAAGGCGGCATCTCCTGATGAATCTACAGTAGTAGAGAATTCCAGAGAAACAGAAGTTATGAGCTTTACACTTGACGCAACACCAAGAGAGAATCAAATGATAGGAGGAAGCATTCCATCAAATGGATCTCGTACATGGTATACCAATTTAGATAGCTATATTGGTCTAAATAAGAATTTCTGTGCTGTATCATCATCAAGTAGTACATCAGGTGCATTGTATGTATACTTATACAAAGATGGTCAACTGAAATCAAAAGACTGGGTAATGGGAGTAAATGAAAATAGAACTGTTACATGGTCTATGTTTCTTCCAGCATCAGGAACATGGGAAGTAAGAGTTGTTGCAAGTGGTACTAATGCACCAGTAACATTTTATGGCTGGTGGCAAAACTAAAAGAACATAATTAGAAGCTTAAAAACATGAAAATAACAGTCAAACGATCTCCTATGGATGGACACTTTATAAAGTGTCCATTTTTTTATATAATAGGAAAAGTTATATTAACTTATAAATTGCAAATAAACTTTTCTATAATATAAAAGAGAGGTACACAATTTTACATGCGTAAAATTGGTACACGAACAAAGAAGAGGCATGAAAAGTAATCTAAAAGGTCAAAAAATTTTAATCATGTCTCTTTTGTCCTAAAGTTATATAAGCTTAAATTTTACTATATATTATAAAATTACATATAATAGGGAGATATATTATGAACTTGTTAAAAAATGAATTAATAAAAATATTTAAAAGAAAAAATATTTTTATATTATTATTTATAGGAATTATAATTATAACTTGTTATACTTTATTTCAGAAGTTTACATCTTCAAATATGAATATTATTCAACAATATCAAAGAGCATATAATAATGATAAAATTCTTTTAGAAAATTATAATCAAATTAGCTCTACTGATAGTTATGAAGAAATTATTGAAAGAATAGAATTGGAAAAATATGCCATTGAAAATAATATAACATATAATATATTATTAAATTCGGAAAATAGAAATGCTCCAATATCAGTTGATGCAAGAATTCTGATGATGAGAGTATTTAATAATTTTGATATTATTATAATCTTTATTATTATATATTTGTGTAGTACAACTATTTCAGAAGAATACAATACTGGAACAATAAAGCATTTGCTAACTAAACCACATTCAAGAATAAAAATCTTGTTATCGAAAATATTAGCGAGTATAATTACTACAATACTAGTAGCCATTTTTATAGTAATATTTCAGTACTTATTAGGTGGAATATTATTTGGTTTTGATAGTTATACATTAGATGCTATAATATACAATGGTTATACACAAGTAATAGAAAGGATGGATTTGATTAATTACATGATGTTAATAAGTGTCTCAAAAACTCAAATGTATTTATTATTAAATATAATATGTTTATTTTTTAGTGTAATTATTAATAATATAGCTTTAAACATATTAATTACCTTGGGATTATATATCTTGTCCACCATGAATTTTCTAGTTAATAATATGAGCAAATATTTAGTTATTTATAATTGGGATTTAAGTAAATATCTTTTTCGTTCTGATGTATTGGTAAATCAATCTATAATGATTTCGAGTATGAGTTTATTAATTATATTTGTATTTTTAATTATTGAATTTAAGAATAAAGATATTAAAAATATATAGATTATAGGAGGTACTAAGATGCAAATATTAAAATGTATTAATTTAAAAAAGAAAGTAAAAGAGAAAGTTATAGTTGAAAAAATATCTTTTTCAATAAATAAAGGAGATATAGTTGGATTTATTGGACCAAATGGAGCGGGGAAAACCACAGTTATAAAATTAATTTTAGGATTGGTTAAATTAACTGAAGGACAAGTTTTTATAAAGGGATTTGATATAAAAAAAGATTTTGTAAGAGCAATAGAGAAAGTAGGATCAATTGTTGAAAATCCAGATTTATATATGTATTTATCTGGATATGACAATTTAAAAATAACGGCCAATAATTATAAAAACATATCAAAGAATAGGATAAATGAAGTGATAAAAATAGTAGGTTTAGAAAATAGAATAAAAGATAAAGTTTCAACATATTCATTAGGAATGAGACAACGACTAGGAATTGCGGAAGCAATTCTGAATAATCCAGAATTACTAATATTAGATGAGCTAACAAATGGTTTAGATATTGAAGGAATAATTGAAATTAGAAATTTAGTAAAAAAATTGTCACATGAAGGAATTGCTATTTTAATATCAAGCCATAATTTAACTGAAATTGATAATCTATGTAATAGGATTATTGCAATAAAAAACGGAAGAATAGTTACAGATGATACAATAGATAATTTTACAACTATATCAAAAGAAGAGATATATATAATAGAATTGAATAATATAGATGGCTTAACTAAGGTAATTCCTGATGACAAATTTGAAATTTTAGAGGGGAATAAAATAAAAGTTAAGATTTCTAAAGAAAGAATTTCTGAATTAATGCAAAAACTTATAGAAAGAAATTATAAAATTTATTCGGTTAACAAAGAAAAATTGACATCAGAACAAGCCTTTATAAAAAAAGTAGGTGAAAATAAAATTGATTAAATTAATAAAAAACGAGTTAATAAAAATATTAAAAAGAAAAAGCATATATTTTTTATTATTTCTTTCTATAATAGAAATATATATATATAATAGTATTAATCCAGATCAAAATCAAATAGTTTCATATGATAGTAATACAAAAGATATTATAATAACAGATGATGAAGGTTTTTTTAAAATAGATAAAGAAAGCATATCGGAAAATACAGAAGAAGAAATAAATATATATGTTAGTCAAAAAGTTTCTAATCACTTTGCAAGGTTATATAATAAATTTCAAGAGAATTCATGGCAAAGATATGCACTAAAAGAAGAAAATAGTAGAACAAATATAGATAATATTCCTACAGATTACAACTTGGATATATATGAGTATTTAATAAACATTAACGATTATGAATATAATTTGAATTCAAACATAACATTAGAAAATTATGAAAAATCAAAAATAAAATATAATGAATATGTTGATATTTTAACTTCAAATAATTGGAAAGAATATGTTAATTTAAAAATAAGAAATTTGGAAGAAAGAAAAGAAACAGAAAAAAATTCAGATAAGGAAGTTAATGAAATTGATTTTGAAATTGAAATATATAAAATGAGATTGGATAACAATATAAAATTTGATTATAATATGCAAAATCAATATTTAGCAATGTACAAGGACAATTATTATCTCATCCAGAAATTAGATTCTGAAAATAAGTCACAGACATTAAAATGTGAAGAACGAAACCGATATATTGCCAAGATGAATATATGCAAATATGCAATAGAAAATAATATTGAGCAAGATATTTCTAATGAAGAAAACCTGATTCTCAATAATAAAATAGATGCTAGAATTTCCTTTATAAGAACTTTTAAAGCTTTTGATATAATTATTGTAATAATAGCAATATATATTTCCACTACTATATTAACAGAAGAAGTAAACAAGGGAACAATTAAAAATTTATTAAATAAACCTCATAAAAGAAGTTCTATATTAATATCTAAAATAATTGCTTGTATGGTTATAGTAGTAATATCTATGATATTTGTTGCTATTTCACAATATATAATAGGGGGTATCATTTTTGGGTTTGATAGCTATAAAATTCATTATATAGGATTTGAGTATAACTATCAACAAGTGTTTAATATGGATTTATTTAAGTATACTATTCTTGTAGGTATATTCAAATTACCAATGTATATAATAATAATTTTATTTTGTATATTAATAGGAATAATAAATAATCATACTTCAATGTCTATGATATTAACATTAATTATATTCTTAATATCAAGTACGGTTCTTAAAGAATGGTCAAAAGTTGATGCATTTTCTATTATAACTAGATTTTTTATTACTAATAATTGGGATTTTAGCCAATATCTATTTGGAAAGATATCTTCTATAAATAGAATAACAATATATAATTCAATTGCTACATATTTAGTATATCTGTCTATTTTAATATTATTATGTATATATTGTTTTAATAAAAAAGAAATTAATAATTGTAAATAATTATTTAATAAACGAATTATAGAAAGTAAATTATGACTTTGAAATTCGAGAGTATAGAAAAAGTTGTGTAAATAAATCCTTCCATGATAAAATAAAAAATCAAGGATGGATTTTTTCTATGGGAAAGAAAGTAGAAAAAGAAGAAAATGAATTAGTAGAGGAATTTTTTAGAAAGAATAATCCAAAGGATATTAAGATTACTGAACTGTAACCAGATAAAATATCAAATTGTAAAAAGTACAAGAAAAAACTTGTACTTTTTTTTATTAAATGATATTATATAAACTAAAAGAAAGGAAGTGTAATTATGAAAATATTAATTACAGGAGCAAACGGAATGCTTGCAAAATCTGTAAGAAAGAGACTAGAAAAAGAAAATGAATTAATATGCACAGACGTAGCAGATTTAGATATAACAGACGAAAAAGCAGTATTAAACTATATAGAAAACTTAAAACCTGACTATATAATCAACTGTGCAGCATATACAGCTGTTGACAAGGCAGAAGAAGCGGGAGAAATAGTAGAAAAGATAAATGCAGAGGGACCAGCAAACTTAGCAAAAGCAGCAAAGCAAATAGATGCACCTTTAGTACATATTAGTACAGACTATGTATTTGGTGGAAACTTAGACATAGAAAAAGATTATAAAGAAGATGATGAAAAATCACCAGTAACAGCCTATGGAATAACAAAATTACATGGAGAAGAAAAAATACAAGAAAATACAGATAAATACTACATATTTAGAACAGCATGGTTATATGGAGATGGAAACAATTTTGTAAGAACAATGCTAAAATTAGGAGAACAAAAAGACGAGATAAGTGTTGTATGTGATCAACATGGTTCTCCAACTTATGCAGAAGACTTAGCAAACATTATAGGAGAAGCAATAGAAAAGAAAATACCATATGGAGTATATCATACAACAAACGAAGGATATACAACATGGTATGACTTTACAAAAGCAATTTTTGAAGAAGCAGGAATTGTATGTAAAGTAAATCCAGTAACCACAGAAGAATACATAGAAATGATGAAAGTTACACAAGCAAAAAGACCAAAAAATTCACAATTATCTAAAGAAAAATTAAAAGCACAAGGAATTACAGTACCAGCTTGGGAAGATGGATTAAAAAGATACCTAAAAGAAGAAAGGGATGAAGCAAATAATGAAAAATAGAAAAGGAATTATCTTAGCAGGAGGAAGTGGAACAAGATTATATCCACTAACGATTGCAATTTCAAAGCAAATTATGCCTGTATATGACAAGCCAATGATTTATTATCCATTATCAGTATTAATGGAAGCAGAAGTAAAAGAAGTATTAATAATCTCTACACCAAGAGATGTAGTTACTTTTAAAGAATTATTAGGTGATGGTTCACAATGGGGAATGCACTTTGAATATAAAGTACAAGAAAAACCAAATGGACTAGCAGAAGCCTTTATAATTGGAGAAGAATTTATAGGCGATGATAATGTTGTTATGATATTAGGTGATAATATGTTTTATGGATCACATTTGCCAGAAATATTAAAAAGAGCAAATTTAAGAGAGAATGAATCAACAATATTTGGTTACTATGTAAAAGATCCAAGAGCTTATGGAGTTGTTGAAATAGATAAAGATGGAAAAGCTATATCAATAGAAGAAAAACCAGAAAATCCAAAATCAAACTATGCTGTTCCAGGTTTATATTTTTACACAAATGGTGTAATTGAAATAGCAAAAAATGTTAAACCTTCTGCTAGAGGTGAATTAGAAATAACTTCTGTAAATGATGAATATATGAAAAGAGGACAATTAGCTGTTGAAAAATTAGGTAGAGGAATGACCTGGTTTGATACAGGTACACATGATGCTTTACTAGAAACCGCTAGTTTTGTACAAACAATAGAAAAGAGACAAGGAATGCAAGTATGTTGTCCAGAAGAAATTGCTTATAAAAATGGTTGGATAACAGCAGAAGAATTGTCAAAGTTAGCTGATAAATATATGAAAACTGCATATGGTCAATATTTAAAAGATTTAGCAACAAATAGATTAGGAGAAGAATAATAATAAAATTGCCAAAATTACTAATTCTATTTAATAAATAAGTTAGGAAAATTATAATTAAGAATAGAAAATATAAAAGTTAAAAAGAATAGTTAGATTTAATAAATTATAGAAAAGGAGATAAAATAGTGGGAAAGTTTAAGAAAACAGAAACATCTATTGAAGGTGTATGTATAATTGAACCTACAGTTTTTGGAGATAGCAGAGGATATTTTATGGAGACATATAGCAAAGCAGAATTTGAAGAAATCGGATTAAATTATGATTTTGTACAAGACAATCAATCAAAATCTACTAAAGGTGTTTTAAGAGGTTTACATTTTCAAAAAGAAAATACACAAGCAAAACTTGTTAGAGTAATAAAAGGCGAGGTTTTTGATGTAGTAGTAGATTTAAGACCAGAAAGTAAGACTTATGGAAAATGGGAAGGTGTTATTCTTTCTGAAGAAAATAAAAAGATGTTTATGGTACCTAGAGGCTTTGCACATGGATTTTTAGTTTTATCTGATGAAGCAGAATTTACCTATAAATGTGATGATATATATAATCATGAAGCAGAAGGTGGATTAGCATGGAATGATCCAGATGTTGCAATTGATTGGCCTTTAGGAAATATCAAAGTTTCTGATTTAGTAACTTCTGAAAAAGATGCTAAATGGCCATCTTTGAAAGAATTAAAAGAAACTGATTTGTTTCAAAATTTAAGATAGGAAAGTAAATTGATATGATAAATATGTTAAAAGCTAAGGAAGTATTTAAAGATTATATTTCAAATTATGATATTACAGAATCACGAATAAAAATAAAAATAATTCATATGTATCAGGTTGCAGAAAACTCTAAAAAAATAGCAATATCTTTGGGATTATCAAAAGAAGAACAAGCTTTAGCAGAATTAATTGGATTATTACACGATCTTGGAAGATTCGAACAAGTAAGATTATATCATACCTTTTCAGATAAGGTGAGCATAGATCATGGTCAAAAAAGTGTAGAGGTTCTATTTGCAGATAATTGGATAAAAAAGTTTTCACAAGATGAAAGTTATAATACTATTATATATAAGGCTATTAATAATCATAATAAATTTGATATTGAAAAAGGACTTTCTGAAAGAGAATTATTGCCTTGTAAAATAATTAGAGATGCAGATAATGTAGATATATTTAGAGCAATACTTGATGAAAGTCAAAGACTAGAGGAATTTGGTCATTTGAATAGTAAAGACATATCAAGAGAAATTTTAAGTTTACATTTCTTTGAAGAATTTAAAAAAGAGAAACCTTTATTATATTCTGAAGCTAAGACAGATATGGATATCATGGTTGCTATTTTAGCACATATTTATGTATTAAATTTTAAAGTAAGTCTAGAGATTATAAAAGAAAATAATTATATTAATAGATTTATAAAACGAATAAATTGCCAAGATGAATATACAAAGCAAAAAATGAAAGAAATTGCAAATATTGCGATGAACTATATAGATAGAAAATTGAAAGAAGGGAAATAGTAAAAATGAGTAAAAATGTATTAGTAACAGGAGCGGCAGGATTTATAGGTGCTAACTTTGCAGAATATTTTGTAAACAAACATCCAGACTATAAGGTGGTAGTTGTTGATAAATTAACCTATGCAGGGAATATGGATAATTTAAAAAAGGTTGAAGACAAAATAATTTTTGAAAAAGCTGATATTTGTGACTTTGATAAAATGAAGGAAATATTTGATAAATATGAAATAAATGGAGTAATTCACTTTGCAGCAGAATCACATGTTGATAACAGTATAAAAAATCCATTTGTATTTACACAAACAAATGTAATAGGAACACATACTTTGTTAGAAACTGCAAAACAAAAATGGGGAGAAGGAAGCCAAAATAAATTTGTACATATATCAACAGATGAGGTATATGGTTCACTACAAGAGGACGGTTATTTTACAGAAACCTCTCCAATTCAACCAAGTAGTCCATATTCATCTTCAAAAGCAAGTTCAGACTTAATTGCTTTAGCCTATAAAGAAACTTATAAAATGAATGTTAATGTAACTAACTGTTCAAATAATTATGGACCTTATCAACATAATGAAAAGTTAATACCACATATGATTAAATTAGCTTTAAAAGATGAAAAACTACCAGTTTATGGAACAGGAAAAAATATCAGAGATTGGCTATATGTAGAAGATCATTGTGAAGCAATAGATTTAGTATTCCATAAAGGTGTATCTGGTGAAAGATATAATATTGGTGGTCATAATGAAAAAAGAAATATTGAAATTGTAAAATTAATTTTACAAAGATTAGGTAAATCAGAAGACTTAATTGAATATGTTGAAGATAGAAAAGGTCATGATTATAGATATGCAATTGATCCAACTAAAATAAAAAATGAACTAGGTTGGTATCCAAAAACAAAATTTGAAGATGGAATTGTTAAAACAATAGATTGGTATTTAGCAAACCCTGATTGGCTTAAATAATTTACTAAAGATAATAATTTATTTAGAGAGTTATAAGTGGATGTTGATATATGGATATGTATGTAAATAAGTTATTAAAAAATAAAACCTATGAAAGATTCTTCTTGCATGGCATAGAAAACAAAGCCGATGTGATTGAAGGAATAATTTATTATTCTTTAGAAGAAGTATATGAAAATCATAAAGACGAAAATTTATATGAATATTCAAACGAAAAGTTAATGGAGGAATTAATAGAAAAATCAGTTCAAAAATATGTCCAATTTCATCGCTTTGTTGTAATGAATGATAGTTTTACAGAAGACTTTAGGAATAATTACGTTGATTTAGAACAAATGAAAAGAGACATTGTTAATGCAATTCAAAATTTATTAAATTCTAAAAGATCACTTTATATAGAAGATGGAAGTGGAAATTATTCAACTATGCAAATTGATAGAATGGTTGTAACAAAAGCAGGGATATATTTTACACGTGGCGAAATAGATGCAATTGCACTAAATCAAAACTTTTATTTTGAATTTAAAAAGAGTGACGAAACTAAAAGTAAGGATTGCATTCAAAGCTATTATTATGAATATGATGAGACGACTGGAAAGATAAAAAATCCTAGAGGTTTACAAGGTGAAATTGCTTGGACTAAACAAATTTATAGTATTTTGGGAGATTTAATAAAATTAGAAAAACTAGATAATAAAAAATATTATATTTTTTGGTTATATACAAAATTGGAAAGAGAAAAAAATAAATGTAACCCAGATAAAAATTGTATTTATTTAATTGAAAAGGCTTGTAAAGCCTTCGAAGAAAAGATGGCTGGAAGAGAACTTGAATAGGAAAATTAAAGGGATGAAATATTATAAGGTATTTCATCTTTTTATATAGTATTATTGTAAGACAATCGCTTAAAACTTTAACTATTTATTTGTTTGTATTTAATTAAGAATAGCGCGAGAAGGATTATAATTATTTA
>CAMXQV010000058.1 GCA_947245515.1 uncultured Clostridium sp.
TTTTTGGTAATTTTTATTTTCCCTTTTTTGGTTACTTTTATTTTATCATTTATAAGCTTCAATGCCATATTAAAGAAAGAAGAAGTAAATCAAAGAAGTTACGTAACATTTGAAGAAGCAAGATTAGCAATATTCGAATTTATAGAGAGTTGGTATAATAACAAAAGAATACATAGCAGTTTAGGATATATTACGCCGAATGAAAAAGAAAGATTATACTATGAAAAAACAGCATAATCTTTATAAAAAAGTGTAAAAATATGTGTCTAAATACTTGACCTAAATCCATTTTTTAGCATTTATTATATCTAAAACTACACAATAATGTAAGCCACCTTCTTCGTTACCAATATTAAAACCTAGATTTACTTTTATTATATCTCTACGACTATATTTTTTTAATTTCTCACAAGAAAAGTTTTCTTCATTTTCTACATATCGAATATAATCTTTTAACCAATATGAAATTAAATTTGTTTTTTTTAAATGCTTATTATCTGTAGCAATACATGTATCTAAATAGTTGTTTAATATTTTAATTGCTTCATTTTTATTTTTTATAACATCTTCTTTTTGTATATCCATAGCAACCTCTTTCTAAATAATTTTATACTTATAAGAACTTTTGTTTTATTATAACATATATTTTTAAAAAATCTAGTATAATTTTAAAATAATATTAAATATCACAAGGTAAACTACTGTTATTTATTAAATAATATTTTGGTCTAACAAAATCTTTCAAAAATTTAAAATGATAAACATATTGTTAAACTAAAAAAGAAATAAAATAATTACTAAAAAGCTTTAAAAATAAGCTTATCAACTAACTTTATGTTTTTGATAAACTAAAAGTGGACCAAAAAATTACGATTTTGTAATTGAAAAATGGACCACTTTTTTAATAACTCTAAATATATGATTTAATATATTTGGAGGTCGAAGGAGATGAAAAATTTATTGGATAAAGCAACAATAATTAGATTAAAAGAACAAAGATTATCAAATAGAGGTGTAGCAAGAGAGTTAGGAATTGATAAGAAAACTGTTAATAAATATTGGAATGAATATAAAGATAATCTTAAAGAATTAAATGAAACAAGTGATACAGCAAAAATTTCACAAATACAAGAAAATATAACTTCCGCACCTAAATATAATTCTGAAAATAGAATTAGAAGAAAGGTAACTCCCGAATTTTTAAATGCTTTAGAAAAAATTTTAGAAGAAGAAGAAAAAAAGATTAAAACTTTAGGTACAAATAAACAAGCATTAACAAAACAACAAATTTATGAATTACTAAAAAAACAAGGTTTTTCTTTAAGTTATTCTACTGTTGTACTAGAGATGAAACGAATTAAAAGTTTAGGCAAAGAATGTTTTATTAGGCAAGATTATGATTTTGGAGAAGTTAAGCTGGTAATTAATAGTATTGTAAAACGATATTACATAGACGTCTTATCAAGTCCTACTGGAAATTTTAGATGGTGTTATCTTTATGATAATTGTAAAAAAGATGTATTTCTAGATTCACATGTAAGATTTTTTGAAATGATTGGTGGAGTTTGGAAAGAAATTGTTTATGATAATATGAGAAATGTTGTTAGTAAATTTATTGGTAAAAATGAAAAAGAACTTAATGAAGATTTAGTAAAAATCAGTTTGTATTATGGATTTGAAATAAATGTAACAAATGCTTTTTCTGGTAATGAAAAAGGGTATGTTGAAGGTAGTGTAAAATATTTAAGAAATAAAATATTTGCTGAAAATTACAAATTTAATTCTGAAGAAGCTGCTATTGAGTATATGGAAAGTCAACTTATGAAACTTAATGAAGAAAGCAAAATTAAAGAAGAAAAGAAAAAGTTAAAACCTACTAAACCACCATTAGAAATAGCAGATATAAGAAAAAGTTTAGTAAATAAATATAGTTTTGTACAAATTGAAAACAATTTTTACTCTGTTCCAGAGTATTTAGTTGGATTAACTGTAACAAGCAAAATATACTACAACAAAATATTAATATATTCTAACAATGAACTTGTTTGTGAGCATAAAAAATTAGATGGAGTTAAGCAGATAAGTGCCAATATCAGACATTACTTAAAAACACTTACCTGTAAACCAGGAGCTTTAAGAAACTCATATGTTTTAAAAAGCAATCCTAAACTTAAATCCATCTTTGATAAATATTATACCAATAATCCAAAGAAATTCATAGATATAATATCAAAAAATAAAGAAAAAGCAGATGTAGAATTAGAAAAAATATTAATAACAAATTCAGGAAATCTAGTTGAAAATACTAGATATAAGAATAATATAAATAGTTTAACAAGAACACAAACTAGTATGTATAATCAAATAATGATAGGAGTTGTAAATAAATGAATATAAAAGAAAATTGTAAAATATTAAAATTATCATATATCTTTAAAAATTATGAAGAAGAGATTAAAGAAGCAAAACAAACAAAAAAAGATGTTGGAATTTTTTTAGATGATCTACTAGAAAAAGAAATAAATCAAAGAAAAGATAATGGAATAAAAAAGCGATTAAGATATGCAAAATTTCCAATAAAAAAGTATTTAAAAGACTTTGATAGGAAACTATATAATTCAGAATTTATTAAAGAATTTAAAGAGTTAGAAACATTAGATTTTATAGAAAAAAAGAAAATATAATTTTAGTTGGAACACCAGGAGCAGGAAAAACACATTATTCAATAGGTTTAGGAATAAAAGCATGTATGGAAATAAAATTTTATTAGTGTCAAGAAGTTTCGGAAAATAATCCAATGATAAATAATTTGTTGGTGAAACATAAAGATAAGATTTATTTATCTTTATGTTTCATTTGATATATAAGTTTAAGTAGAAATGTCATGTGATATATTGTTTAAGTAAATATAAGTTCCAGTATTTTGTCCATAATTAAGTACAGGAATATTATGAATTTTATCTGGTGTAAATATTTCGTAATCAAATGTATTTTCATATAGTTTAGTAGTTTCCTTTTTTGAATATGTTGATAAATATAATTTGAATATATTTATATTATTATTTTTGTAATCATTAAGTTTTAGATATTTAGTAATTCTTTTAGTAGAAAATCCCTTAGGCCTAGAAGAAAACCATGAAGCAATTAAGTGTGATATATGACTTTCCATTGATGAACCAATGTTTAAATTTAACATTGATTTTATATTAGTATAATTATTAACAATATAATTGAGCTTTTTTGTAATAGTATCTTTACGACTTTGATTATTATATATAATTGTATTAACAGCATCAATAAAATAAGATTTAGGTTTATTTTTAAAAATATGTAGTAAATAATATCGTTCATCAGCATCAGTAGTAATATGATGAATTGCTTGCTTAAAATGAAATTCGCAAAGGAAAAACTTGACTGAATTAATTTGAGAAAGTCTAAGTTCATCAGTTCCAGATTTTATCCAAGAAGCACCATCACCAAACAAGCAAATATTCTTAATTTTATCAAAATCATATTTCATAGAAATAAAATCCATAAAAGCAATCCAAGGTTTGTCACCATAATGAGAAAAAACAGTTCTATTAACAAGCTTTCGACGATTTTTAGAAAGATCAATAACATCTTCAAAAGTAACAAAAGATTTAATCATAATATCTTTATCAAGATCTTGAGCTCCAATGTATTTTTCATCAGCCATAACATATAAAGTTTCAGGACTATTAACAGATTTAGGAACGATATTAGGAACATACCAATTTCTAATCCAATTGTATACAGATTGTCTGGGGATATCTTTAATAATTGAATTAGATTCAAAATAAGATAAATCGTTAATTAAAGATGATGTATCGCGTACGGATTGAGCTTGTGATGTAGAAATAGCTTTAGAAATAGTAATAGCTTTAACAATAGGGGCATAATGATCATTTTTAGGTAAATCGAAAATTTTATCTATATAAAAGAATCTTTTATTGGAACACTTAGACACATAGTAAGTTCTTTTAAAAGTGATTTCTCCCACAATAGTGACTAATGTTCTAGAGACATTAGATTTATTAACAAAATATCGAGATTTCCTATAGACAGATTCTTTAAATTCATTATCTAGCTCTTCAAATGTTGAGGTAACAATAGATTTAACAATGTCTCTAGCAGAGGTTTGAATTTTATAAATAAGGTTAAAATAGTGATTTGAGCCATCAGTAACAAATAAATTATTCAACAAGAATTCCACATCATTAAATAAATTTAAAGAAATTATAGGAATTATTTTATTTTTTAACACATTTAATAAATTTTGTGATATAATAGGTTTCATAATCATTAATTTGTTCTTTAAGTAAATCCAACTGCTTTATAAGAAATTTAATTTGTATAGAAATAGCGGTATTATCAACGCCAATGCTTTCTTTAGCTAATTTTTTTATTCTTTCTGCATCTTCGTAGCGATATTTGCCTCTTGAAGCAGAATGAAAAAGTTTAGATAAAGTACCGATTCTAACTTTAGAAACTTCTTTAGGAGTAGAATATTTTTCGAGCAATTTATATGATGTATTCAAATGTAAATTTCCTTTGAAAAATCCATAAAGCTCTGGAAAAACTAAATCCAAACAAGATGTAAGCTGTGTTTTTAATCTAGTCTGAGACTGAATGATATCAAATCTAAAACGACATAAAGTTCTTAGTTTGATAAGCTTAATATCTTTTTCTTGAACAAGAGTATAATTACCTAAAATTAAGCATTTAGAAATTAAAAAGGTATCAATTTTATCATTTTTAGTTTTTCTAATATTGGAATTTCTTAATGAATTTGTTTGAATTGCGTTAATCATTCCAATTTTAAATCCTTTAGGAAATATGTGATTAATAAGATTATCACCATAATGACCAGTGGATTCAAGACCTACAAAACATTCATTTATAGGATAATCCTTAAACTTGTTGAGAAAAATATTAAATCCATCTTTTGAATTTTCAAAAGAAAAAGGATTAACTAAAACTTCGCCATCTGAGTTAACAGCAGAGGCAAAGTGAGAATTTTTGGCAATATCAATGCCGATAAAGATCATAAAAGATCAGCTCCTTTGCAAATAAATTTATAACACTTGTGACGTGGTCCACTTAGTTTTATTACTCGTAACCCTGCATGAAATAAAGAGTCTAAGCTCTATCTAACTAATAACCAATTAATAATAAAACTGTGGCAATATTCTTTCAAAAGTAGTCAAAGCTACAAGGAGAACGAAAGAGTCCACAGTATTAACATAAATTATACCACAAATTGGTATAAAATGCTATAACAGGTTTGTAGGTAAATCCTTTATTAAAAACCTAAATATATTATACAAGGAGAAATATAATGGGATGGTTTAAAAATATTTTAGGATTGTCATCTATTAATGGTAGCAAAAAATATAGAGAAAGAATGTTAACTGGTAGAGATATTGTTACTGGCGATTCTAATTATAGTGTAAATACTGAAAGAAGAATCGAAAATTTAGAAAAACTTTCAAGTGTTGAAAGAATTGAAACAGAACCTATAGAGAATAGTCAGACTGTATTATATAAAATTGAAGAATTAAAAAGAAGATTAAGTAACAGTAATATTTCAGATAGAGAAAAAAGTATTATAAAGGAACATTTTAATTTACTTTATGAAAAGTATGAAGAATTACTAGAAAAAGAAAAAGGCGACAGTTTTTATAAAGGAAATTATTCAAGATAGGATTAGGTCTATGTTTTTTAACTCCTTTTTTTTAAAAATTGTCATTATCATCAATTTCAAACTAGTTATTAGTTACATCATAGTAAATAGCTTCATTTTTGAGTTTATACTGTTCTTGAATATGCTCATAAATATATGATTGAAGTTGTTTTTTAAAATGGAAAATATATGTTAAAGCCTTGTAAAGTTCTTGCAAGGAAAAATTAGTGTTTTCAAAAAAGATATCTTTATTTTCATAAGTAGATTTTTTAGAATGAGGGGACAAAGCTCTGTCAAAAACAAGTAATTTCATAATATTATTAATTTTATATTCTTAAAAATTTCTACTCTGAAATTTTGTTTTAATACAATAGGAAAGTTATACTTTACTATTGTATTAAAAGCTACAATCGCTAAGCTTTTGAGATTTTCTCCTGATAGTCGAAAACTCAAATCGGGCGAGAACAAATTAAAGAAGAGCTTTGATTTTATTAGTTGTTCTAAATTTATTAATTTCAAGTTCGTAATAAATTTTAGATAAAGCAACATAACCAAAATTTTTATTGTTATTGGTATTTTTAGTCATTTCCTCATTTCTATCAATAGTTAAAGTTAGAGGTGATTTATTTAATTTTTTTTCCTTATTCATTTGTTTAACAACTTCTTTAAAATGAGCGATAGAGCCATCATATTGTTTTTTTTAAGTATCCATAGAACCTAAGGTTTTAACAGTAGAAGGTTTAAACCTTAAAAATTTAAAAATAAATTAGCAATTTGTACTAAACCTAAAAAATTTAATCATTATTTCTGATTTTTCGATAAATTATTTGCAATTTTTTTTTGTTATGATAAAATAACTAATAATATTATTAAAAATTCTGATTTGGGGGAACTACAATGAAAAGGTTGTTTGTAATTATAGTTATTTTAATAGTTATCTTTTTAGGAATGTTAATTTTTAAAAATACAACAAGTAATAAAAGTCTAACAGTAGAAGAAATAGATAAAATAGAAGAATATATTTCAAAAATATATATGTGGAAGGAAATTACAAATACAGCCTTACCAACTTTTGACAATATTAATAATGCAGATGATTTGTGGCTTTGGGAAGTTGTTAAAAAGAATTCAGAAGAATATGAGATGTCCTATGAACAAATTGAAGAAAAAGCTAAAAGTTTATTTGGACAAAATTTTAATAAAAGATTTCCTAGAGAAGGAACAGCAGAATTTGTATTTGATGAGGAATCAAATATGTACATTGCGACAGAAGTTAACCTAGATTTAGAAGAAGACACTTTTTTATTAAATCATATAGAAAAGAAAAATAATCAGTACCTTGTAGAAGTGGTAGAATATCTAGAGGACTATTCATCAGAAGAAAATATAATTATAAAAAATACAGATGAAGAAGAAATTACTAGAGTGAGTAGTGAAAAAAGCGAAGCTGAAATAAAAGATATTGTAAAAAATAATTTAGATAAATTTAAAAAGAAAAAAGTATATTTAAAGGAAAAAGATATGATTGTAGAAAAAGTAGAAAATATTTAATTATAATTAATGAAGAAATTAAATGGAGATAAAAATGTTAGAACAAATGCAAAAAATGCAACAATTAAAAAAATGTAATTTATGTCCACATAAATGTAGTATTAATAGAAATAGTGGCAAAATTGGAAAATGTAAAGCAACTGATAAGGTTAAGCTTGCATTATATTCAATACATAAATTTGAAGAACCATGTATTAGTGGAGGAAAAGGCTCAGGAACAATATTTTTTTCAAATTGCAATTTAAGTTGTAAGTATTGTCAAAATTATGAAATTAGTCAATTTGGAAAAGGAAAAGAAATTACAATAGAAGAACTAGCAGAGATTTTTTTAATTCAGCAAAACAACAAAGTAGAAAATATTAATTTAGTAACACCAACTAGTTATGTTCTACAAATTATAGAAGCAATTAAAATTGCAAAAAGTAAAGGTCTTAATATACCTATAATTTACAATACCAATAGTTATGAAAACGTAGAAACTCTTAAAATGTTAGAAGGATATATAGATGTGTATTTACCAGATCTAAAGTATGCAGAAGATGATTTAGCAAAAAGATTTTCAAATATAGAAAATTATTTTGAGGTATCTACTAATGCAATATTAGAAATGATTAGACAAGTAGGAATGCCATGTATTAATGAAAATGGTATAATTGAAAAAGGTGTTATTGTTAGACATTTAGTTTTACCTAATCATGTTCAAAACAGTAGAAAAGTGTTGAAGTGGATTAGTAACTGTTTACCAAAGGATATTTATGTAAGTGTTATGGCTCAATATTTTCCTACTTTTAAAGCCAAAGAAATTAAGGAATTAAATAGAAAGGTGACTAGTGAAGAATGGTCTCAAATTGAAAATTTTATTGAAAAATTTAATTTAAATTATGGATATATTCAAGAATTAGGTGAACATGAGGAAGAATACGTACCAAATTGGGACATATGAAATTGTGATATAATTTTTATCGTAATATTATAATTAAATAAAAATCAAAATTTTAAGTAAATTGACAAAAAAATAAATTATTAGTAGAATAAAGAATGAAATATGGTGGATAAAGGAAGGGTATAAGGTTGAATAATATCTAAAAATTGGAAATTTATTCATTCAAATTTGTGCCTTTCGAGAAAGGAAGGATAGTAAAAATGAAAATAGAAATAATAGAATCAACAAAAGTCGGATATCAAATGACAAAAGAAGAAGCAATAGATTTTTCTGGAAAAGAAGTAATAGCAAAAGAATATCCAACAATTGATGAAAAAAGAGTAGAAAAACTTGCACAAGAAAATGCAAGATATTAAAAATGTCTTTACGTTTATGTGGTTTTGCTCAACTAGAAATTATGGAACAAACTAATAAAATTATGGAGAAATACTTATCAGTAACAAAAGAAAATAATATAGAAATTTATCAAGAATTATTGCCATATGCTAAAGGTGCTAGAAGTACCTTTCCAGATTGGAAATGTACTTCACCATGTGTATTTGAACCTAAAAATTCGATGAATAGAAAGATATAAAGATTTTATAATAATAAAAATATTGAAGTAGTAGAAGGAGAATAAATATGTTAAGTATTATAGTAGCTAAAGCAAAAAATAATATTATAGGAAAAGATAATCATTTGGTTTGGAATTTGCCAGCTGATATGAAAAGATTTAAGGAAATAACAGATGGTCACACTGTTATTATGGGAAGAAAAACTTTTGAGTCTTTAGGAAGGCCTTTATCAAATAGAAAAAATATTGTTTTTACACAAAATCCAGATTTTAAAGTTAATGACGAAAATGTAGAACTTGTACATTCTTTGTTGCAAATTCAGGAATATATTGAGTCTCAGGAAGAAGCTTTCGTTATTGGTGGTGCAACTATTTATAATTTTTTAATGCCATATGTGAAGAAAATGTATGTAACTCAAATTAATAAAGATTTTGAAGGCGATAGCTTTTTTCCTAAAATAGATGAAAATAAATGGAAAGAAATTTCTAGAGAAAAAGGACTAATTAATGAAGAAAATAATATAGATTATGATTATATTGTTTATAAAAGAGCTTTTTAATATGCTTTTAAAGTACTAACTTTTTATTATATTTATGCTATTACAGAATATTTTCGTTAGTTGAAAAAGCATAAAACCATATTTAAGAAATAGATATGACTGGACAGAAGATGAAAGAATAAATTTTATTAATAAATATTTTCTAAAATTATCGAAACAATATACTTAATGTTATGTGCAAAAGATGTAATTAAGATGCTTCAAAAAGAAGGAAATGAGGTTATTATAATTTCTACTAAAGGTGGAAGGATAGAAGAAATAAAAGAAACTGAACTTGGAAAAGTTATGGATAAAATATTTAGTAGAAAAGAATTAGGAAAAGGAAAGGGTAGAATAAGTTTTCTTACAAAAAATGAAGTATCAAGAATTAATTTGACTAGAAATGCTTTTATCATGGCATTAACAAAACATATTAATGGAGAAATATTGAGATAAAAATGAATAAAAATGGATTGAAAAAGATAAAGTTACAGAATTAAACACATGGGAAGGCGATAAAATATTTGTAGAAAAGATAAAAAATAATGATTCATTTTTTACTGTAAAATTTAATTATGATGGAGATGAATTAATAAAATATGATTTAAGAGAATATTAGTAAATATCATATTACTAATAGTTTATATATTGTTATAAAAGGTCAAAGTACATACAAAAATGAAGAAAAAATAATTGTTAAGGACTATGAATTGGATGATATGAAAACTGTATGTCATTATGATTTATGTGTTGGAGCAGATTATAATATATCTAAGGTATTACAACATATATTATTGGACGAAGAAATTAAGGATTAAAAGCAATTTAAAAGGGGCTGTAAAAAAAGTCCAAACGAAAAATGAGTGAAAATTAAGGCGTTTATGGTATAATTATTACATGAAAAAACCAATTAATACCA
>CAMXQV010000059.1 GCA_947245515.1 uncultured Clostridium sp.
CGCTTCGGTTTATTCTCTAAAGGATTTTATTGTTTACTTTTCAATGTACTTTTTTATTCCTTTTGTGCGGAACGATTTTAATTATACATTACTGTTTTATGTTTGTCAATACTTTTTTTTATTTTTTTCAAAAATATTTTTATGTATTTTTTTCCAATAAAGATAAAAGAAATTTTTATTGTTTATTTATCTATTAATTTTCTTTGATATAACTATGTTTCATATGTAATTTATAAAATAAAAAAACTTTGAAAATACATATGCAAATTCAAAGTTTCTTTGTTTTTTTTATAATTCTTTTCTATAAATTATACAAAAATAAAATATGTCAAGACAAGAATTCCTAAAATAATCCTATAATATCCAAAAGCTTTAAAATCATTTTTCTTTATGTAATTCATTAAAAATTTAATTGCTATAATAGAAATAATAAAAGCAGTAATTAATCCAACAATTAATATTGCCATTTCTTGTCCTGTAAAGGCTAATCCAAACTTCAATAATTTTAATAAACTTGCACCAAACATTACAGGTATTGCTAAAAAGAAAGTAAATTCAGCTGCTATTTCTCGTGAAGTTCCTATTAGTATTCCTCCTAAAATTGTTGCACCCGACCTAGATGTCCCTGGTATTAAGGCTAGTAATTGAAATATACCAATAATTAAGGCTGTTCTAAAAGTCAAATTTTTTAATTCTGTAATATTAGCTTTTTTGTTTCTGTTTTCTATTATGACAAAAGCTATACCATATATAATCAACATAATTGCTACTATAAAAGGACTGTCTAAAAATTTTTCTATTAAATCATCAAATAATAGTCCAATTATTGCTGCTGGAAGGCATGCTACTAATACTTTTGACCATAATATCCATGTATCCTTTTTTTGCTCTTTTGTTTTCTTATTTGAAAATGGATTAAGTTTGTTAAAATATAATACTACTACTGCTAAAATTGCTCCTAATTGTATTACTACTAAAAACATTTTCCAAAATTCTGGTGTTACATTAAGTTTTACAAATTGTTCTAATAATATCATATGCCCAGTACTACTAATTGGTAACCATTCGGTTATTCCTTCAACTATTCCAAATAAAATTGATTTTATAATTTCTATTATCATATATTTTTCTTCCCTTCTTTTCTATTTTTTATAAATTTCTCTTAGTACATTATATATTGTTTCTTTTATTATTTCTGCTGTTGTTATCGGTGCAACTTTTCCTGGTAAAGCTAAGGCCCATATTAGTTGTAAATTTCTATCTTTCGCTTCTTTTTTATCAACTCCTCCTGGATTTGATGCTAAATCTATTAATAAACAGTCTTCTTTTACATATTTTAATCTTTCTTTATTTAATATTAGATGTGGGACTGTATTCATTATTATATCATATTTCGATATGTTTTCTCCTAAAAAATTTATATTGGTTTCTTCATATCCATAAGCTTTAATCCATGCTAAATCTTCATCTTTTCTTGCTGCACATGTAACTTTAGCAGATAGTCCTGACATTTTTCTAGCTAAAACTTTCCCTATTCTACCAAAGCCTAATATTAATACTTCACTTCCATGTATTATTTTGTTTGTATTAGATATTGCAATTTCGATTGCTCCTTCAGCTGTTGATATAGTATTTAATACTGCTAATTCCTCTCTTTTCATTATATCTATTATTTCTATATACTCATCATTTGCCATTTCATATATTTCTGGTGATATACTTCCTGCTATTAATATTTTAGCATTTAGGTAATGCATTACCTCTCTAACAGATATTTCTTTATCACTAAAGGGAGAATTTATACTTTTTCCATTACTTGAAAATGGAATTGGTCCAATAACTATTTCTACGTCTTCTCTAATTGCTTTACTTATTTTGTCGCAAAAAATTATATTAGAATTTTCTTTTAGTTCTTCTGCTTTTTCTATTCCATAAGTATATACCATGTTACCATCCTTTGCAAGCATATTGACTAATTTTACAATTCTTAAATCTCCACCAATAACCGCAATATTAGTACCCACTTTGAAAACCTTCTTTCTTTTTTTTTAATTTATTCTATTATATGTAATTTACTTTTTTATTATTTATATTTTTTTAATTTAACTTTAAATGACCTGTAAAAAGAATTTTAAAATCCATGAATTTACTTATGTTTTTTCATGGATTTTTATTAGTATATTCTATTATAATATAATTTTTACATTCCTATTATTCTCTTTTAAGTTTCTACTTTTGGCAATTGGAGATTATAATATATAATTTTCAAAAGTGAAAACTTAGATTATTCTCTGTATTTATTTTCTTTTTGTTTTTTATTATACTTGTTATTTTTTTGTTCTTCTTTTGCTCCTTTGTTTAATAAATTTATATCATTATAACTTAAACTTCTAGCTATTTCGCAAGTTTCCTCTAAATGTTTTTTTGCTTTTGTCTCTTTTTCTTTTAATTTTGTTTTTGTTTCTCCTTCTAGTTTAGCTGGAATTGATATTTTTGCTAGTATTGGTATAAATATTGGATCTTCTTTAACTTTATTCACAATCTTTTGGCTATTTATATCTATTGCTATATTGATATATCTTATTGCTGTATCTTTATCCATCTTTATTAAAGATATTTTTGCTAATTCGTAATACGCATCTGCCGATAATTCTTCATCTTCTATTACTTCTAAAAATCTTTTTTCAGCTTCTTCTAATTCTTTAAAGATTAATGCAATTTGTGCTAAAGAATATTTTGAATTATAGGATAGTGAATTTATTCCTGCTGCTTTTTCATATTCTTGTTTTGCACTTTGAAAATCATTTAGCATTGTGTATACTAGTCCTAAATTGTAATGTAGTTCAAAATTAACTGGATTATACTTTATTGATTCTGTGTATATATTTGCTGCTTCTTTGTATTTTTCTTGCTCTATTAATATATTTCCTAATAATTCTGATGCTTTTACCATATCTGGCTTTTTATTTAATAAATTAGATAGCATCTCACTTGCTTCTTCTTTTCTCTCTATTTTATTCAATAATTCTGATACTTTATAATATGAACCATAATCTTGTTTATTAATATCTATAGCTTGCACATATTCGTCTATTGATTTTTGTATCTCTCCTTCTTGTTCATATACTTTTGCAAGTAATAAGTGTGCTTTATAACTATCTTTGTTTTTATCTAATACTTTAAATAAATAGGTTTTTGATTTTTTTCTATGTCCAAATATTAGGTTTGTTTTTGCTTTTGATAAGTTTAGTAATTCATATAAGGATGCATAGTGTTTTTCTATTATTACTATTAATATCGGTAATAATATTGATGCTATATACTTAAAAATTATAAATATCATATTTAATTTGATATTAAATAGTACTTCTATAAAGTTTAATCCTATTCCTATTGCTTCCAAAACTATTATTGTAAGATATGTTGTATCATTTTTTTTTATCATTCTAAAAAACATATATACAAATATAGTAAAAGAAATGAATGTGAATATTAATTGCTCTATTACCATTTTGTTTACTCCTCTTTTTCCTTAATACTATATATTGTAGTCTATTTTTTCCATTTTGTCTAGTAAATTATGTAAATCACTTTTATTTTTTAAAAATATGGCAATCAACTAAAAATTCTAATTATATACTTTTTGAAATTTTAATTAACTACCATATTTTTATTAATCAACTATATAAGCTTTTATAAATCTTATAATCCCTTAATATCTTTCTTACATAGGTATTAGTTTCTTTATAAGGAATATTTTCAATATCTGTACCATCACTTTTAATAATTCCTTTATCAATCCAATTATCTACTGTACCAATACCAGCATTATATGCAGCTAAAGCAACCTCTATATTGTTATATTTTGCTATTAAAATTTGCAAATATTTAGTACCAATATTAATATTATTATCTATCTTTAAAATTTCTTGTCTCAAATTATTTATATCAATATCAATTGAATACTTTATAGCAACATCTTTAGCAGTTTCTTCCATTATTTGCATTAGTCCAATAGCCTTTTTATTGGAAATAGCCTCTTGATTAAAATTACTTTCTGCTTTTATTACAGCAAATATTAAATTTTCATCAACGTTATAATTATTTGCATACATATTTACAATCTCTTGATAAGTTTTAGGATAAATCAATACTAACAATGTATCTTTAAAAAATCCAAGAAAAACAAATAAAATCAAAATTATTAATATAAATATAAGTGCTTTTTTATTTTTCAACAATTTTCTCTCCTTTTTATTATATAAAATGTTTTACTTGCATTCATACCAATTACATGCTTCAGATATTTCTGCAATTAGAGGTACTTTTAATTTAGTTGCCTTTTCCATTGATTCTTTTAAAATATTTTTAACTTGTTCAACTTCATTTTCTGGAACTTCTATCATCATTTCATCATGAACTTGTAAAACAATTTTTGACTGTAGTCCTTCACTCTTTAACTTTCTAAATACTTCAATCATTGCTATCTTCATAATATCAGCAGCTGTTCCTTGAATAGGAGTATTCATAGCTACTCTTGCACCAAATTGTCTTACCATATAATTATTTGATTTCAGTTCTGGAATATATCTTCTCCTATTAAATAAGGTTTCTACATATCCTTTTTCTTTTGCTTCTTCTGTTATATTTTCCATAAATTTCTTTATACCAGAGTATTGTTCTAAGTATTCATCTATATATTGTTTTGCTTTTTTTCTTGAAATCCCTAGTTGTTCACCAAGACCAAAATCACTAATTCCATAAACTATTCCAAAATTTACTGCTTTAGCATTACTTCTTTGCTCTTTTGTTACTTCCTCTATTGGTGTTTTAAATACTTTAGAAGCTGCTTGTTTATGAATGTCTTGACCTTCGTTAAAGGCTTCTATCATATGTTCATCTTCTGAAATCGCAGCTAATATCCTTAATTCTATTTGAGAATAGTCAGCATCAATATATACTTTTCCTACTTCTGGTTTAAAAGCTTTTCTTATTCTTTTGCCTAATTCAAATCTTGTTGGTATATTTTGAAGATTTGGCTCTGTTGAACTAATCCTACCTGTAGCAGTAATTGTTTGGTGAAAAAAGGAATGTATTCTTTTGGTTTTTGAATTTATATATGGTTTTAATCCCTCAACATAAGTTGAATTTAATTTCATAAGTTGTCTATACTCTAAAATTAGTTCTATTATAGGATCTTCTTTTTTTAGTTTTTCTAAAACATCAACATCTGTTGAATATCCACTTTTTGTCTTTTTTATTACTGGTAATTTCATTTTTTCAAATAATATTTGACCTAATTGTTTTGTAGAATTAATATTAAATTCTTCTCCTGATCTTTCATATATTTTTTTAGTGAGCTCCTCTAATTGTTCTGTAAGTTCTTTTCCAAATTCATTTAATTCTTTTTCATCTAAATACATTCCATTTGCTTGCATATCTGATAATACTTCTACTGTTGGCATATCTATGTTATAAAATAAATCTATTCCATTAATTTCTTCTAGTTCTTTTAAGGTTATTTTCTTTATTTCATTTATCGCATATGCATATAATCTATATCTATCTTTTTCTTCTTGTTTTATATTTTCTGTTTCAATATTATCAAATAAATTAATTTGTTGTTGTTCTTTTTTATCTAAGGTATTATTTATATTAATTTCTAAATATTGCTCTATTAAATTTTCTATCTTTATTTTATTATTAGTAGAATTAAGTATATAGGATGCTATTCCTATATCATAATCCATACCTTTTATGTTGATATTTTCTTGTTTTAATAATATATATATTTTTGTTAAATCTATACTTGTTTTCTTTATTTTTTCATCTTCAAATATATCTTTAAATTGTTGTATTTCATCATCTTTTATTGAAATATAATAAGCTTCCTTTTCTTTTTCCTGATATATACTAATTGCTATTATTTTTTCTTTTATTATTTTCTCACTTTTATCATCTGGTTTTGTATTTAAATAAAAGCACATCTTTTCTTGTTCTTTAATTAATTCTATTATTTCTTCTTTGCTTTTATTTATTTTTTTGAAAATCTCTTTATTTTCTTGTTTTTTACTCTCTTTTGTACTTTCTTCTAATGAAAATCTTTCAATAAATCTCTTAAAGTTTAATTCTTTAAATATTTCTAATACTTTTTGTTTGTCCCATTCTTCTATCTTAAAGTCTTCTAGAGTATCCTCTATTGGAACTTCTATATTGATCGTTCCTAAAGTTTTTGATAAAATTGCAAGATCTTTATTATTAATAATCTTTTCTCTTTGCTTTCCTTTTAATTCATCTTCTTCTTTTTCTATTATTGTATAAAGATTCTCTATTGAGCCATATTTTTGTATTAAAGTCAAAGCTGTTTTTTCTCCTATACCAGGTACTCCTGGTATGTTGTCTGATGTATCTCCCTGTAAGCCTTTTACATCTATTAATTGTTGTGGCTCTATTCCATATTTTTCTTTTATTTTTTCTCTGTTAAATTCTTCTGTTTCTGTTTTTCCTGCCTTTGTATGTGGAATTCTAATTGTAACTTTGTCTGTTGCTAATTGAAAGGTATCTCTATCTCCAGAAAGTATTGTTACTTCTAATCCTTTTTTTTCTCCATATTTTGATAAAGTACCGTAATATATCATCACCTTCATAGCCCTGTTTTTCTACTATATCAATATTCATTGCACTTAATATTTCTTTTATTATTGGCATTTGTTCAGCTAATTCATCTGGCATACCTTTTCTATTTGCTTTATACCCTTCATATAATTTATGTCTTTCAGTTGGTCCTTTTAAGTCAAAGGATACTACCATATATTGCGGATTTATGTCTTCTATTATTTTAAATAAAATTGATAAAAATCCATATATAGCATTTGTATATTTCCCATCTTTTGTCATTAACATTTTACTTCCCATTATTCCATAAAAGGCTCTATTCATAATACTATTTCCATCAATTAAAACTAACTTATCCACACAAATTCCTCCTAATTTTTAATACCAATAAATACTTACATATAAGGTATCTCCTATACATAAATAATTCTTGTTTTCATTTACTCTATCTAAATATATCTTTCTGTTTTCTTCTGTCAATTCTTCTTTTTCTAAATTTCTGCTTGTATAATAGTTTATTATTCCTTGAAAAGCCCATTCTGTTCTAAGACAACTTACTGCTACTCCTACTTCTTCACTATTTTTACTATAAAATGCTTTATCACTGTTATTCTCAATTACAATTCCACAAATTTTTTCTACTTTAATTTTTTCTGTTTCTTCATATTCTTTTAAATAATTTTCTATTTCATATACCTTTATTTCATCTTGTTTGTTTGCTTGTTTATTTAAATTAATTAAGTAAATATAATTTATTGAATTTATTATACTATAAATAATAAAAATTCCAACCAATATTTTATCATATTTTGTACAAATTTCTAAAATATCTGTTTTAACAATTAAATGAATAAAAATTATTCCTATAGTTGCTCCCATGGAAAATCTTATTCTACCTGAATTTATAGCTGTTAATCTTATACTGGATACTCCTAAAGCAAATATAATACATAAAACTATAATTATCATCTGCTCAATTAAAATTATTTCATTTCTTTTACTATGATTTTTTCTATTTTTTTCATTTATTTTTAATATTATAATTATACTAATTATAACAACAAAAAATATAAATAAATAATTAGGGAATAAATTTGCTGTTTTAATTAGTAAATCTCTGGAAATATATATAATATATAAAATATTACTAAAAATTTTTTTTATATTTATTCCTCTAGTCTGAGTTATATTAAATATTTTTTCAGTTAAAATTATTAATATATTATTTAATATTAGGGCTATTAAAAAAATAATAGCACCTTTTATAAAAATTTTTAATATTTCTTTTAAGTTTTTTTCCTCTAGCATACTAAATAAAATCAAAAATATAAATAATGATGATATTGTTCCTTGGTAAGATAATAAACCTAAAATTAAATATATAAAGCCTTTTAAAGTTTCTTTTTTTACAATATATTTTGCCGAAACTATATAAAATAGTATACTTAAAGCCATTACAAAGCATTCTACGAAATACATATTTTCTAAATATGTAAAATTAAATATTGTAAAATAACAAACTAATATTATGAATATTTCTTGCCATTTATTTTCTATCTTTTTATATTCTAAAATTATTCTTTTTAATTTTATTATAATTATACATGTTACAAAAATTGCTAGAATTTGTAATACTATTACATATGTAAGAATAGGAATATTAATTTTATGTGCTATTAATCCTATTATTGCCATAAATAGCCTTCCATCCAATAAGGAATATTTTATTGCGTAATTTTTATAACCAATATTAATAATATTAAAAGTATCAGCAGAAAAATGTCCATTTAAATATTTTATAAAAATAATTAAACTAAAGCAAAAAATTATTAAAAAATATATTGTATCTTTTTTATTAGTTTTTTTCATTTTTACCTCCTTAATTTTTTTGGTTTTCTAGTATTATATATAACAACTATTAAAGTCCCTAAAACCATAAAATATGAAAAAGGTGTACCATTTTTCCATCCTTCTCCATTTATTAAAAAAACACTGTTTGCAAATTGACTTATTAAAGAAACTTGTATTATTAGTTTTATATCTTCTGATTTTTGCCAAATAAGACATGGAAATAACCACATTATATACCATGGCTGAAAGTTAGTTATTAGTAAGAATAAAAAGGCTATTATAAAATAATTTGCTTTTTGTATTTCTTTTGAAAATTTAATTTCTTTTTTATTAATTATTGTTATACATGTAAAGAAATAAATTATAACAAATATTTCTAATAATAATTTATTTAATTTTTCTGCAATTCCTTCAGGAGTTGTAAAATATTCTGTAAGTATGATATAAAAGCTTTTTGCCAATTTTGTTTGTTGTATAAATAATCCACTAAATACTTCTAAATCTTTTATATATAATAAATAGGTTATCCCTAATATAAAAGCAAATAGTCCTCCATATAAGATACAACTACTAAATCTTTTTAAAGGTTTATATTCTCTTACATAATAAATTACTATAAATGGTAATATTAATATTGTAAAATATTTTATTGAAGTTGCTAGAGCTAAAAACACTAAACTTATTAATATATTTTTTCTTTTTAGTAAAAAATAAAAACTTGCTAAAGTAAATAAGATGACAAACATATCATTATGTACACATGCTATTCCTTCAATTAAAATAAATGGATTTAATCCATATAATAAGGTAAATATCTTTTTGTTGCTTAATTTGTAAATTAAATAACAATTTAATAAATGAACTATAACATTTATTAGTTTAAATATAAATAGTCCAAAGTCTATATTTCCTAAAGACATAGAAGCTACTATTCTACATATTAAAGTCCATATTGGACCATATACTACTGTAGAATTTGCCCAATCATTTATATATCCTTGTGCTAATACTGTATCTTTTTCTATATATTTCTCATTTCCTTGTTGTTCAACAAATTCTTTTATTGTTGTATAGTATGGATTTTGATTATATTCGCTATTTATTCTTCCAACTCCTAAATAGTAAAATACATCAGAACATGTAAATGGTATTACTACAATAAATATTATAGAAATTATTGCTATGTATATATACATTCTTTTATTATTTTTAAATATTTTATTTCTATTTTTTATTATTAGAAAATAAATTAGAGTCATTGAGATTAGTATAATAATATATATTATTGTTTGCTCTAGTCTATCTGTATCCTTTAATAGATATTTAAACCATTCTTCAAATTTGTATATTGTTCTGTGTTGCAAGTAATATTTGATGGATGGTATTGCAAATATTATTACAGATATAATAAATGAAGCTTTTAATAATATTCCTATATTTTCTTTTTTATATATTTTTTCCATATTTTCTCCCTTTAATTTTTTGTTTTGATATTTACAATCTATTGATCTCCAAATTTCTTCTGTTAAATATTTTGAAACCTGATTTGTTTTTAATAAAGCTAATAATTCTCTACTATGCTTTTCTAGTACTAATTTATTCGTATTTATAGATATTTTAGAAATAATATTTGATTAACTATATCATACAAATAAAAAAAAGTCTATTAGTCTAAGACAATCTCCAGGATAAAAAAATGAAATTTTTCTAAAAAGGCGTAAAGTTATTCAAATAAAAG
>CAMXQV010000060.1 GCA_947245515.1 uncultured Clostridium sp.
TGGGACATTTTCTAAAGTTACTACTTAAGACATTATCATAAATTAATCATAAAAACGAAAAAATTCAATTTACATAAATTTGACTTCCCTTAATAAATTTGATATAATATTTTATGTAAAATAAATTTTTGGAGGATAAATATGGAAAAAGATATAACAAAAATCATTGAAATAATTACAAAAGCAAAAGAAAAAAGAGATAGTTTAAAGGATCAATTTGAGAAGGCTAAAGAAATGCATGGAGAAAACTCTGGAATTTTCTTAGCAATAAAAGTAGGAGTAAAAAATGAAAATAACCAATTTGAAGAGCTTAAAAAGTATATACCAATATTAGATGAAAAGAAAAATGAACTAGAAACTGAATTAAAAGAAAAAAGAATGAAAAGAAAAGAACTTAAAAGAAAAGGAAAAAAAGTATTAGAAACTATTGAAAGTGGAAAAGTAAAAAATAATGATACACTAAATTATGTAAAATATTATGTGAATGAAATATACAAGGAAGTAATTAAATTAAATAAAGAAATATCAGAAAAAGATAATATTGTAAAAAATATAAAGGAAGCTTTAAAAACAATTGGTTATGATCAAAATAAAGAGAAAGAAGAGTTTGGAGAAAAAAACAGTTTAGAAGTAGAAGAAGGATATCAAGAAGAAAGGAAAGATAGTTTAGAAGTAAAAGAAGAACTACAAGAAAAAAGAAAAGATGTTATAGAAGTGAAAAATGACTATCAAAAAAACGACTATGAAGAAACAGAGAAGAATAATGCTAGGGCTAAGGTAAAGGTTGATAGACAGTTATATGAAAGATATAAAGAAGCACTAGAAAAGGTTCATGAAGAGAGTGTAAAAAAAGAAGAAGGGATAAATGGAAAAATAAGAAGAAAAATGAAAACTTTCAAAAATTCAATAAAAAAAAGTTTTGATACAGTAATAAACTTATTTAAAAGATATAATACAGAACAAGAAAATAAAGGAGAAAATCTAACAAACACAATTGAAAATAAAGCTTCAATTAATAAATTAAAAATTAAGGAGCCAGGTAACATGGAAGAAGAAGCACAAAAAAAACTAAATGAAGCATCACAAAATATCCAAAATGACAAGGAAAATAATAAATATCTATGTTTGTAATATATTAGTTATAAATAAAACAATAATAACATATAAATGCCTTTTGTGTAATTTTATATAAATTTAAGTTTTAACTTTTTGTAAGTGAAGGTTATAATATATAATTTTTTATATTATAACTTCCACTTGCAAAAAGTATTTTAATTTAAGTTATTAAGGATTTATATAAAATAATTAAAATATAAATGTTTACATAAACTTGATTTTTTATTAAAAAACTGATACAATATGTTATGTAAATTTTAATTGGAGGATAAATATGGAAAAGGATGTAAAAGAAATCATTGAAATAATTATTAAAACAAAGGAAAAAAAAGATAATATAGAAAAAGAGTTTGAAGTGCTAAAAAAATATATAGAAACTTTAAGGGAAGAAAAAAGTAAGCTTAAAACAGAGATAGAAAAATTAAAATTAATAAGAAAAGAAACAAAAAAGAAAGGAAGATCATTATTATTAGAGCTTGAAGAAGAAGAAAAAGAAAACAAAAAAGAAGAAAAACAAAAGAAAGAGGAAAAATGGCTAAAAGCTAAACAGCTGGGTAAGGAAGTTCAAGTGCTAAATAAAAAAATACTAGAAAAAGAAAATATAGAAAAGAATATAAGTAAATCTTTATTAATATTAACAGATAATAGAGATATACAGGGGAAATATAATGAAGAAGAGCAAAAAATTATAGAAACAGCAAAGGAAAATCAAGATGTAAAAGAAAACATAATAAAAGTGTCAGAAGAGGAAAGAATAAATATAAATTATGAAGATTTACCAGAGGAATTTTTAGATAAAGAAACCAAAAAAGATAGATATGAACAAGTTTGGTATAAACAATATTGTGATAATGTAGCAGAAAAATACAAAAAAGAAAAAAGGAAAGAACAAAGAAAAGAAGTTTATACAACCATAAAAACTATAATAAAATCAGGTTGGAATAATATAAAAGAAAAACTTCTGAAAGGCAAGAAATCTACAATAGAACCACAAGACATAAGAGGAGAATATTTAAATATATTAGATAGAATATATGAACAAGAATCAAGTACAGAAAAATTAAATAAAGTTTATATAGCTATAAAAGATTCAATAAAAGAACATTTTAATAAAGTAAAGAACATCTTTAAAAGAAATAAGAAACGTTATATAGAACAAGAAAATAAGGAAGAAAATCCAATACACAAAGTTAAAAATAAAGGAAAAATTAATAAAGTAAAAATCACAAATCCAAACATAGAAGAAAAAGCCAAAAAAGCACTACAGGAAAAACAACAAAACACTACAAACTTATATACTAAAAAAGGAGTAAGAGATTAATTTCTTATATTTAGTATAGATTAATTCATAATAAGAATAACACATAAATACCTTTTGTATAATATGATATGTAGTATCCATTAACAAAAGGTATTTTAATATTAAAAAAATAAATAAAATACAAAAGTAAAATATAAATATATACAACAAACAATAAATAACCTATACAGTAAAAATTCAAAAAAAGTTTGCAATTTAAGAAAATATATGTTAAAATACAAAAATAGAAAAGTCAAAAACCGTAGGGAGGAATAATAAATGGAAATAGCAAAGTGGATATTAATTGCGATATATATACTAGTAGCATTTGTATTAATAATATTAACATTAATTCAATCAAAAGAAGATGAAGGACTATCATCAACAATAACAGGTTCATCAACAAACAACTTCTATGAAAAAAACAAAGGAAGAACAAAAGAAGGAAAACAAAAAAGATGGACAATAATATTAGCAGTAGTATTTGCAATACTAACAATAAGTTTAGGAATAATATATATGGCATAAAAATAAAGTAAAGGGTTGGTTTGAAAAAAACTAGCCTTTTTTGATAATTATAAGAATTAATAAAAAAGAAACGTAAAAAATAAAAGAAAAAATAAAAAAAGTGTTTATAGGTAAAACCAAATAAAAACCTAAATAAAAAAGACAAGGACAAAAAATGAAAGATAAAAAAGAAAAAATACTAGAATTCATGAAAGACAAAACATATGTCCCAATGAAAGCAAAAGAAATTGCAAGTATAATGAGAGTTCCAAAAAACGAATATAACATTTTTTTAGAAATATTAGGTGAGTTAGAAATAGAATTAAAAGTTCGAAAAAATAGAAAAAATAAATATCAAATTATACACAAACAATACTATGAAGGCATATACCGAAAAAACCAAAAAGGCTTTGGATTTGTAAAAATAGAAAATCAAGAAGACGAAATATATATAACAAAACAAAATTCTTTAAACAGTTTAAATGGAGATAGAGTATTAATTGAAATAATAGAAGAAAAAAATAAAGTAAAAAGTGCAGAAGGAAAAATAGTAAAAATATTAAAACACGAAAAAGATACCATAGTAGGAATTTTTCAAAACAATAAAAACTTTGGATTTGTTGTACCAGATGACAAGAAGTTTGGAACAGATGTATATATTGCAAAAAAAGATTTTGGAAAAGCAAGAGCAAACCATAAAGTACTAGTTAAAATTACAAAATATCCACAAAACGGAAAAAAAGCAGAAGGAAAAGTAATAGAAGTACTTGGAAAGGTAAATGAAGCTGGAGTAGATATGTTATCCTTAATAAAAGAACATAAACTACCATCAGTATTTCCAGAGCCAGTAGTAGAAGAAGCAAAAAAATGTGGAAATAAAATAGATGAAAAGGACATCAAAAACAGAATAGATTTAAGAGATAAAATAATATTTACAATAGATGGAGAAGATGCTAAAGACTTAGATGATGCAGTTAGAGTAGAGAAACTAAAAAATGGAAATTATAAATTAGATGTACACATTGCAGATGTTAGTTACTATGTAAAACAAAATAGTTTATTGGATAGAGAGGCATTAATTAGAGGAACAAGTATCTATATGTTAGGAAGAGTAATTCCAATGTTACCAAGAGAATTATCTAATGGAATATGTAGTTTAAATGCATCAGAAGACAGATTTACCTTATCTTGTAGTATGGAAATAGACTCATCAGGAAAAGTAATATCTTCAGAAGTATATAAAGCAGTTATTAAAGTAACAGAAAGGATGAATTATACAGATGTACAAAAAATAATTGAAGGTTCAGATGGGAAAGTAATAAAAAGATATAAACCATATATTAAAGATTTTAAATTGATGGAAGAATTAGCACACCTTTTAAAAGATAGAAGAATGAAACAAGGTTATCTAAATTTAGATGTCCCAGAAAGTAAGATTGAATTAGATATTGATGGAAGAGTTACTAATATTTCAAAATATGAAACTACTTTTGCACATGAAATAATTGAACAATTCATGCTAACTGCAAATGAGACAATCGCCGAAAAGTTCTTTTGGCTAGGTGCACCTTTTATTTATCGTGTTCATGAAGAACCAGATATAGAAAAGATACAAGAACTTAACAAATTTTTATTTAATTTTAGGCTAAAAATTAAGGCAAATAAGGATAATATTTATCCAAAAGAGTTTTCTAAAGTACTAGAAGAAATAAAAGAAAAAGAAGAAGAAAAAGTAATTTCAAATTTGATATTAAGAACCTTAAAAGTTGCAAGATATGAGTCCGAAAATAAAGGACATTTTGGAATTGCAAGTAAGTATTATTGTCATTTTACATCACCAATTAGAAGATATCCCGATTTATTTATTCATAGAATAATTTCAGAATATTTAAAGGAAAATTATGATTTACAAGATAAGGTAATAGAAGATTATATGGTGCAAGCAGACGAAAGGGCAAAACAATCTTCAGAAAGAGAGAAAATTGCAACACAGGTTGAAAGAGATGCTGAAGATATTAAAAAAGCAGAATATATGGAAACTAGAATTGGAGAAGAATATGAAGGGATAGTTTCATCTATTACATCCTTTGGAATGTTTGTAGAATTAGATAATACTGTAGAAGGTTTAATTAGATTTGATAAAATGGGAAACGAGTATTTTATTTATGATGAAGATAGAAAAAGGTTAATTGGCGAAAGAACTAATAAGACTTATAAGATTGGTGACAAAGTTAAAATTAGAGTAGATAAGGCTAGTAAATTATTGAGACAAATTGATTTTGAATTATTAGACTCTAAATAAAAGAGACTACAGAAAAAGTTGTGTAAATCGGAAGGAAAAATTCTTTATTTTTCAATGCTTTTCGTATAATAGGAAATTCATATGTAATAAAAATGAAACAGAGAAAAAGAGAAACAACAATTTAGTTATGGAAATATATGTAAATAAAAAATTAATTATCCTTATAAATGTGATGAAAACCTCTTTTAGAGTGATAGTCAATAGGTACACACTTATCAAAATTGCATTTAGAACAGATATTATAAGGAGGAGTGGAAACAGGTAAACCATTTCACTCATCTTCTTGCTCAAATTCTAAAACAGCTTCAATAGGTGCATCAAATTTAAACTTACATTTTGTGCAGATGTAAGCAACTGTTTTACCACTTAACTTAAATGGAAAAGAATTAAAATTAAATATAATAAAACCTCATTTCTAATTAATAAAGAAAGTTTTTATATTTATTAAAAGATTTATCTAATTCCTTAGAAAGAAGATTTAAGAGAATTTTTTGAAAACGAAAAGAAAGAGCATCATAATCAAAATATTTCCAAAGAAGCCAGGAATTATTATTACCTAATTTAATTTCAGCAATAAGTGGTGTTAGAATAGATATATAGACAGGACTAAAGATTAAATAATTTTTCGAGCAAAAAAGATATCCAAAACATGCAAAATATGATAAAATAAGCATGTAAAGATATCTTTTTTTGATTTTAAAAATATAAAGAAAAGGGTGTGATACATATGAAAAGAGAAAACTGGAATACAAGGGAAAAAAGAAGAGAAGCAGAAAGAAATACAAATCAATTAGCAGAATTATTAAAAATATTAAATCACTTTTTTCCAGATTTAAGAATTCAACTTTTAAATGTGAAAGACCCAAGAAAGAAAAACTATACAACATATGAAACAGATGTCATATTACTAGAAAGAATACTAGCATATATGGATCGGTTATACTAAATTAGACAGAAAAGATAAGGACATGTTAAAATAAAAAATATAAATGGAGGTATTAACATGTCAAGAAGAGAAAGAAGAGAATTTACAGAAGAATTTAAATTACAAATGGTACAATTATACAATAATGGGAAACCAAGAAGTGAAATAATAAAGGAATATGATTTAACAGCATCAGCATTTGCAAATTGGATAGTAAAATATAATAAAACAGGCTTGTTTAAAGCTTGTGATAACAGGACAGAAGAAGAAAAAGAATTAATAAAATTAAAAAAGGAAAATCAACAATTAAGAATGGAAAATGATATTTTAAAGCAAGCGGCGCTGATAATGGGACGAAAATAAAAATAATATTAGCAAATAAAGATAAGTACAGTATAAGCGCGATGTGTAAAGTATTAAAAATATAACGTTCATTAGTATATTACAAGCCAAAAAACAAAAGAGAAGATAAAGAATTAGAAAATGAAATCAGTAGAATATTTAAAGAAAGTAGAAACAATTATGGATCAAGAAAAATAAAAGTAGAATTGGAAAAAATAGGCTATCAGGTTAGTTTAAGAAGAATAAGAAAATATATGGATTTAAATGGCTTGGTGTCAAATTATACAGTAAAACAATTTAAGGTACATAAAGCAACATGTAATGAAGATAAAGTTGAAAATAAGCTAAATAGAGAATTTAACAGAGAAGAAAAATTAGATGTAGTAGTAAGTGATTTAACATATGTAAATGTAAAAGGAAAATGGAATTATATTTGCTTAATAATAGATTTATATAATCGCGAAATAATAGGATATGCAGCAGGGAAGCACAAAACAGCAGACTTAGTATATAAAGCATTTAGCAAAATAAAAAGTGATTTAAGAAAGATAAATATATTTCATACAGATAGAGGGAATGAGTTTAAAAACAAAATAATTGATGAAGTATTACAAACATTTAATATAGAAAGATCATTGAGTAAAAAAGGCTGTCCATATGATAACGCATGGTATAATAATATTAGAATACATAGTTCTCTAAATTATTTAACACCAATTGAATATAAAAAAGTGTCCTTATAAAAATTGTCTAAAAAAATGTTGACAATCCATTCCGATATATGGGAAGGAACAGCTGCAGGACTTAGTCAATCAAATTATATTGCAGTTTATCCTATTTCTGGATGGTGGAAAGAAAAGAATAAATTAGAAAGATATAATGATAAGATAAGATATTCTTTAATAGTTTCTTTAGAAACTCCTAATCAAGAAATTGATTTATATACTCCAATAATAACTGAAATAAAAAATAAAGTACCAATTGAGATAAAAATAAAGTAAGAAACTAAAAAATAGACAATCATACATGTGATATGGTGTCTATTTTTTTATATATTATAAAGAATTTATTGCTTTTTCTATTTCTTCTTTTTGGCTTTCAAAAGTAAATCTTGTAGCTGGTATTCTTCCAATCATTTCAGTTTTTAAGAAATGATTTAATATGTCAAAAGATTTTAATGTTTCTTCTGTTCCATTTCCACTTCCACCAGCACAAGCAATACAAACAATTTTCTTTCCTTTTATCTTTGAATCATCATTAAAGGCATCACATCTTTTTAGTCTATCAAAAAATGTTTTGGTAGATTCGCTCATTTCCCAGAAATAAACTGGAGTAATAAATATGTAGGCATCAAAATGGCTCATATATTCATAAAATTCATTAAAATCATCTTTTTGAATACATTTGTGTTTCTCTAAGCAAATTACCCAACCTCTTTTACCACAAGCTAAACATTTTTTAATATTTCTTTTATTTATACAGATGTGTTCTACTTGAATTCCTAATTTCTTTAATCCTTTTTCACACTCTTCAACACAAGAAAAAGTTAATCCAATTTTATTAGGAATATAACTATCTTCGTTTACTTGATTACTGCTAAAACTTAAAATTAAAACTTTCATTTTCTACTCCTTTTCGATGTATGCTTCTCCTAGTAATCTTTCTATAAATCCCATCTTCTTATAAACTTCTTCTGTATAAAATCCCTGTTCTGTTTGAACACAAATTTCGCCTATATTTAGTTCTATTAAGTCTTTTATAATATCTGACATCATCTGTTTGCATACACCATTTTGTTGATATTTCTTGTTTGTTGTAACATTATATATAATAGCCTTATCTTTTTTATATACAACAGTTGCAGTAGAAATTGCCTCTTTTTCCTTTTTTCCTAGATAATGAATAACTTTATATTCACTATTATTTTCATTAAAACTTTTTTCTAATGCAATTCTATATCCATCTGATAAACTTTCATACGGATCTTCTGGATTATCTCCAGAGAATCCATCCATTATAGCTTGGATAAATTGTTTCTGTAAGGTTTCATCAACTTTATAAACAGAAAAATCTATTTTGCTTTTATATAATTCGAATTGTTCTAAATTATCTAATGTCATCCAGACATCTGTGTATAATGACTTTAATTTAGAATCTTTAATGCTTTCTTGTAATTTTGAATCTATAATATTAGATGTAATATAAATAATAGGATTTCTATTTAATTTATTCATATTAAATTTTATATCATCAAAAATATTCTCTAAAGAAACTTCTTTATTTTTTAAATAAGCAAAATTCCAATATCCATCATCTATTAAATCACTATAATAAATATCATAATCTTGCTTTCTTATTACATTTGACATATATAAATATAGTTGACCGTTTAAATGAATATCAATTATATCTTCTATATTATAAATTTCAATACTATTCATTACATTTCTCCTAAACATTTTATTCCATTATTTCTTCAATAAATTTATTGTTTTTATATGTTATTTTATAAGCATTTCGATTATTATTACTTTTAATTATTTTAATTTTATCATCAATGATCTCTAATGCTACACAATTTTCTAGTGCAATTCCCTCTATTTTTTTTCTTTAATAACATTATAAAATCTATTTCTAGATTCATTATCTTTTTGTTCATAATGTACACAATTTACTGCATTTATAACTCCGATGCCCTCTAATAAATCATAATTATATCTAAACCAACAATAACTTCCTGCACTCAATCCAGAGCAAACAATTCCCTTATTATATGCGTCCAATAATAACTTATCTACACCTAACTCTCTCCATTTTTCTAACATAAACTTTGTATTTCCACCACCAATATAGATAATATCAGTATTTAGTATATTTTCTTTTACTTGTTTCATATCTAAATCATCTTTCAATAAATCTAAATTTGAAACATTACATCCTAACTTTTCAAATATATCTTTTATTGTTAGAAAATACTCATTGGTGTTAGACAGGATAAAATTATGAAATAATTTTTATAATCTATGTAACGGTTAATACAACAGCATTTGAAGATTATAACTGCCTAAAAAACCATACATATATTTTAAATTGTAGATAAACTATTTATGTAAAATTTATATAGTAAAATCAATAGCTACAAGTCCTAAATTTTTTACCATAAAATCTATAAAATTGAAAACCTAGTATTATCAATGCTTTTGACGGTTTTTAGTATTCTAAAATCATTGTAACACTTGATATAACTAGGTTAGAAACTTTTAAAAAAATTTTTTATAATTTTATCCTGGAGAATTCACTTTTATGTGTAGTAATGGTATAAAAAATATAGAAAGATAAACTTATGAAAAAGGGGAAAAGTTTGAATGAATAATAAAGTAGTAAATAAACAAATACCATTAGAAACAATTGTAAAAGTTGCTAATCATTTAGAAGATTACAAAGAAAAATTTGATAGAAAATTTGAATTAGAAGAAAATAAAAATAAGAATATTCCGTATGGAGAAAAACAATGGGAATATGAAAACGGAAATACAACAATAAAATATATAATAGAATTTAAAAACGGCAAAAATATAACAGAAAGTGATTATAACTGGTTTGTTGGAAATTTAAATCAGCCAAGTACAATAAAAACTATATGTAGTGTTACAATTGATGTGAAACAAAAAATGTAGAAAAAAAGTGATTCAAGT
>CAMXQV010000061.1 GCA_947245515.1 uncultured Clostridium sp.
TTAATGTTTAGAAATTTTTGGGACATTTTCAAAAATTATTGACATAGTTTTTTTATTTTTTTCTAAATTTCAAATAATATAGCTTTCTTTTCTTTTAAAGATTTTTTTACATCTATTATTCTCTGGTTACTTGAACCTCTAAATCTTAGTTTAATATCTTTATTTTCTTCCTCAAACTTGCCATCTACCATTACATCAATATATGACAAAAGTTCTGGGGTTTCTTCCCAGTTTTTGCACATTCCATCTACAATTTTATCAAAAGTATAACCTGTATAACACCATATATTTTTGTCTGGAAACTTTTCTTTTACTTTCTTTACTAGTGGTAATAATCCTTTTTGATTTGCATGTTCTAGGGGCTCTCCTCCTAGCAAACTTAGTCCTGAGACATAAGGATGATCTAATTCTGCTATTATTTTATCTATTTCTTTTTCTGTAAATTCCTTCCCATAATTAAAATCCCATGCTTCTGGATTAAAACAATTTTTGCAATGATGGTTACATCCACTTACAAAAAGTGATACTCTAACTCCTACTCCATTTGCTATATCTGCTTTTTTTATATCTGCATAATGCATCTTAAACATCCCCTTTTTACTATATCTTATTTTGAAAATATTTTTCCAATCCAACTAAACAATGGGTTATCAACAGTTAATTCTCTCATCCAGCCATTTGTAAATGGTATAAACCATAGTATAATTCCTAATATAATTAAAATAACTATTGTTATTGCAATTGCGACCCAGTCATCTCTTTTTAAATCTTTTAAATTTATTTTTTTTGGCTTATGTTTTAATAACATTTTTACTAATTCTATATTTGCTGCCATGCCAGTAACTCTAATGTTATTTTCATTTTCTTTTTGTTGCTTTTTTGTATCTTTATTATTTCTTCTTTTATTGTTTGTATTTTTCCTAGTATTTGTATTTTCTGTATGTTCTTTTATATATTGCTCTATTTTTTCTTTTTGTATTTCGTTGTCATATTGCTCTCTTAAAAAATCGTCTGAAAGAATTTTGTAGGCTTCATTTATGTCTCTTAGCTTTAATTCTGCATTTCTCCTTAATTCACCTACATATAGGTCTGGGTGATTTTTTTTTGCTAACACTTTATAGGCTTTTTCAATTATTTCTTTAGATGCATGTTCATTGACTTCTAAAATTTCATAATAATTTTTCATAATTAGCTCCTAAAATTTCTTTTCTTCTGATTTTTTTCATTGTATACTAAAATTTTAAAAATTTCAATAATTTTCTTTAATTTGTTCTCACCCAATTTGATTTTTCGACTGTAAGGAGAGAATCTCAAAGAGCTAGCGATTGTAACTTTTAATACAATAGGAAAGTATAACTTTCCTATTGTATTAAAAAAATGCCAAAAGTATTTATTCCTTTTTGGCATTTTTAATATATTACTATTTTCCAAATATTGCTTCAAATTCATCCGCTTCAATCTTTTCTTTTTCTAATAATACACTTGCAACTTGATGAAGTTTATCTACATTATCAGTTAAAATTTGTTTAGCTCTATTATAACCTGTATCAACAATCTTCTTTGTTTCTTCATCAATTATAGCAGCTGTTTCTTCAGAATATTCTTTACTTTGAGCAAAATCTCTTCCTAAGAATACTTCTTCCTGACTAGAACCAAGCATTAAAGTTCCTATTCTATCACTCATACCATACTTAGTAACCATACCTCTTGCAATTTTAGTTGCTCTTTCAATATCATTACTAGCACCAGTTGAAATATCATTAAGGATTAAAGCTTCTGCAACTCTTCCTCCTAAAAGAGATACTATATTTTCTTCCATTTCTGTTTTTGACATAAAAGATTTATCTTCTGTTGGTCTATACATTGTATATCCACCTGCCATACCTCTTGGAACTATTGATATTTGATGAACAGGATCTTGTGTTTCTAAATAATGACTTACAACTGCATGACCTGCTTCATGATATGCAACTAATCTATTTTCTTTTTCACTTCTTACTCTTGTTTTCTTTTCAGGTCCCATAGTAACTTTTACCATGGCATCTTCTATTTCTTTCATTCCAATCTCATTTAGATTTCTTCTCGCAGCTAATAAAGCTGCCTCATTTAATACATTCTCTAAGTCTGCTCCAGCAAATCCAGATGTGTTTTTAGCAATAACTTTTAAATCAACATCATCTGCTAATCTTTTCTTTCTTGAATGAACTTCTAATATTTGTTCTCTTGCTTTTACATCAGGTGCACCTACTACTATTTGTCTATCAAATCTTCCTGCTCTTAATAAAGCCTTATCTAATACATCTGGTCTATTAGTAGCAGCTAAAACTATAACACCTTCGTTTTCTGCAAATCCATCCATTTCTACTAATAATTGGTTTAAGGTTTGTTCTCTTTCATCATGTCCTCCGCCAAGACCTGCACCTCTTTGACGACCAACTGCATCAATTTCATCTATAAATATAATACATGGTGCATTTTTCTTAGCTTGGTCAAATAAATCTCTTACTCTAGAAGCACCAACACCAACAAACATTTCAACAAAATCAGAACCACTTATTATAAAGAAGGGTACTCCTGCTTCTCCTGCTACTGCTTTTGCTAAAAGAGTTTTACCTGTACCAGGTTGACCAACTAATAATACTCCTTTTGGAATTCTTGCTCCCATATCTGTAAATTTTTTTGGATTCTTTAGAAATTCTACAATTTCTTCTAATTCTTCTTTTTCTTCGTCAACACCTGCAACATCTTCAAAAGTTATCTTGTTTTTCTCTGCTGGTGTCATCATTCTTGCTTTGCTTTTTCCAAAAGACATTGTTTTGCTTCCTGGATTGCCATTGTTTGCTCCACCCATCATAAAGAACCAGAATATAAAGAATATAATTAACAATCCAAATGGTGTTAATAAACTTAATATTGTTACAAATATAGATTGTGATTTTTCTTCAAGTGTAAATGCCCCTTCTTTTAAAAAGTCTTCAGTGTATGACATGAAATTTTCCATATTTGGTATATTTACTTCTTTTTTTACTTTTTCATCTTTTAACTGAACTGTTGCTGAAGTACCATTTGAATCAATTTCAATGGCTTCAACTTTACCACTATTAATATTGGTTATTAAATCTGAATATTTTAATTTTGAGTCACTATTTTCTACAATAGATGATAATACTACAATAAATATAACTCCTATTATTAGCCACATAGCTAATGTTTTAATTCCGTTTTTCAAAATAATTCCTCCCTGTGTTTAATTTTCCTTGAATTTATAACATATATCATTTTCTTTTTCAATCATTTTTATATGACTTTTTTATTACAATTAATATGTTTTCTATTCTTTATTACGGCTACCTATGCTTGATTTATAAAATATATTTTGTGATTTTTTACTAAAACCTTTATTTTTTTGTTAGGAGTAAGAAATTTGTTTCCTATATTATTACTACATAACTTTATAATGTCTTCTATATGTATTTTTTCAATACCTTGAGCATTTCCTAAAAGCTCTGTTATAGTATATATCACAAGCCTTGATTTTATTACTTTTTCTTGACCATTAAACAACTTTAAATCTAAAATAATTTCTTTGTTATTTTCTTTAGTAATCAAAATATTTTTATATAACTTTTTTACTTGATTCTCTATATATCTATCTTCTTCATATACTAAATTTGATAATCTATCTAATGTATTAATAATATTTGGATTAAATTCTTGTTTTATATACGGAATAACTATATTTCTAATCTTATTCCTCGTATACAAATTTTCAAAGTTAGTTTTATCAATTCTTGGATTTAGATTATTACAATTACAATATTCTTCAATTTCGTATCTCTCACAATCAATTAATGGCCTAATGTACTTATCTCTTTTAGGTTCAATACCTTTTAAACCACTTATTCCGCTACCTCTAAGAAGATTCATAATAATAGTTTCAGCTTTATCATTTTTATTATGTGCAATAGCAATTTTATTACTACCTGTCTTTTCAAGAACTTCCTTAAAAAAATTATATCTTGCTAATCTTCCTGCCTCTTCAGTTCCTATTTTATTATTATTAGCAAATTTTTGAATATCTATACTTTTCGTATAAAAATCAATATTATTTTTTTCACAATAATTTTTCACATAAATCTCATCATCTTTTGCTTCAGTTCTAATCATATGATTAACATGTGCAACAATTATTGCCAATTGTGCCAATCGGGACGGAGAATTTTGGCTATTTAATTTTCTTGATATTTTATATAAAATATCAAGAAGACACATTGAATCTGGTCCTCCTGATACACCTACAACTATTTTATCTCTTTCTTCTATTAATTTATATTTTTGAATCGTATTTATTATTTTTTCTTCTATATTTGTCATTTTGTATCCCTTTCATTAATTTTCTAAGCTTTTCTCTGTTTATCTCTAAATTTTTTTCTATAATTCTATATGATATATTATTTTCTATTTTTAATTTTTTGATTAGCTTTACAAGCAGCTCTTTAGTATTTTTCAATTCCTTTAGTGCTATATTTGTATTTATTAAAAATTCCTTTATAATATTTTGGCATAAAGTATCTTTGTTAATGGTTTCATCTTCTATTAGTTCAAATTCATCTGTACTTTTATCCTGTAATTCTATTAAGCCTTCTTTTATTATTTCTTCAACTGCTATATTCAATTCAGCTAGGTTTGCATTATATAGAGTTACATAGCTTGAAAAATTATAATCTACCATTTCTTTGCAGATTCCAGCTTTTACTGGATTATTATGTATATATCTTATGCATAAATATAAATGCTTTATATTTTTTATATTTTGTAGTTTATATCTATCCCTAAATACATATCCTACTCTATTGTTTTTTGAATTATAATATCTTGCATAACTAGTATTTGTTTTTTTCATCCATTCTTTTATATTAAGTATGTCTTTGGTGTATATTAACATATGTGCGTGATTATCCATCATACAATATGCTATAATATTTATTTCTTTATTATTTTTATATATTAAATCACAATATTTAGTTTTATTATCTTTCGTATTAAAAATTTGTTCTTTATTTATTCCTTGTACCATTATATGAAAAAAAGATGAATCTTTCATATTTTTTCTTGGAATTCTTGGCATAAAATTACCTCTTTTCTTATATATTTATGCCCCTATTTTGTTTTTCCCCCTAAAATATAATTTCTTCACCCTAATTATAGTTATTAAAAATCTCCTTCATTTTGATAATGAAATTACAAATCGTCATCTTTCTTAATTTTCAACAACAAGAATTGCAAAGTATAAAATTATCAAAATTCTTTATATGTAATAGAAAAATTGCCAAATTTCTCCGTCCCCAGTGGCATTAATCATCAAATCTTCTTTCTAAATTTACAAATTTTGTATAATTTCCTAGCCATAATAATTCTATTGTTCCTGTTGATCCCCCTCTATGTTTTGCTATTATTACTTCTGCAAGGTCTTTTTTTTCAGTTTCTTTATTGTAGTAATCATCTCTATATAAAAACATTACTATGTCAGAATCTTGTTCTATTGCTCCTGATTCTCTTAAATCTGATAACATTGGTTTATGATCTGGTCTTTGTTCTACTGCTCTTGATAATTGAGATAAAGCAATTACTGGTGCATTTATTTCCTTTGCTAATATTTTTAATGATCTACTGATTTCTGATATTTCTTGTTCACGATTTCCGCTTCTTCTTCCATTACTTCCTTGAACTAGTTGCAAGTAGTCTATAACCACCATCCCTATATTTTTTTCTAATTTTAGTTTTCTGCATTTTGCTCTAATTTCTGTTATTGATATTCCTGGAGTATCGTCTATATATATTTCTGATTCTGATAATGGTCCAATTGATTCTGCTAATTTTGTCCAATCATTTTCTTCCAATTTTCCTGTTCTTACTTTATTGCTATCTACCATTGCTTCACTACATAATATTCTGTTTACTAATTGTTCTTTTGGCATTTCTAAACTGAATATTGCAACTGGTGTTTTCGCTCTTACAGCAGCATTTGTTGCTATATTTAAGGCAAAAGCTGTTTTTCCCATTGCAGGTCTTGCTGCAATTAATATTAGTTCTGAACCATGTAGTCCTGCTGTTTTGTAGTCTAATTCTGTATATCCTGTTGGTACTCCTGTTATATGTTGTTTTCTATTATATAATTCTTCTAGTTGAGTAAAACTGTCTACTAAAACATCTTTTATTGGGGAATAACTTTTTTCTCCTTTATTTTGCATAAGGTTAAATATCTTCTTTTCTGCTCCTTCCATAATGTCTTCTACTTCTTCTGTTTGATTATATCCTGATTCTATTATTTCATTTGCAGCTTTTATTAGTGTTCTTAAGGTTGATTTTTCTTCTACTATTTTAATATATTTTAAGGCATTCGCAGTTGTTGGAACTTTCTCTGGAAGTTGTGCTAAATATTCTAACCCTCCTATTTGATCAAGTTTTCCCATTGATTCTAATTCTGATTTTACTGTAATGATATCTATTGGCTCTGCTCTTGTGTATAAGTTTAAAATTGCAGTATAAATAGCTTTATTATCTTCTCTATAAAAATCTTCTCCTTTTAGTACTTCTACACTTGCTATGACAGCATCTTTATCTGTAAGCATACTACCAAGTATTGCTTGTTCAGCTTCTAAATCATGTGGTGGTACTTTCCCTAATTCCATTATTACTCCCCCTATAAAATATAACTATTTGCCTTCTGATATTATATCTATTTTTAAATTAGCTATTACACCTTCATATAATTTGATATCAACTCTCTTACTACCTAAGGTTTTAATAGTTTCTTTTAGGTCTATTTTCTTTTTGTCAACTATTATACTATGTTGTTTTTCTAGTACTTCTGCTATTTCCTTTGTAGATACTCCTCCAAATATCTTTCCGTTTTCACCAGATTTAACTGGTATTTTTAAGGTTATTTCTGCTATTTTTTTTGAAATATTTTCTGCTTCTTCTTTTTCTTGAGATTTTTTGAATGCGTTTGAATTTTGCTTTGCCTTTAATTTGCTCATGTTTTCTGCATTTGCTTCTACTGCCATATTTTTTGGAAATAAAAAATTACGTGCATATCCATCTGATGCATTTATTATTTGGTCTTTTTTTCCTACTCCTTTTATATCTTGTTTTAAAATTACTTTCATATACTCACAGCCTTTCTTGATTTATTATTTTACCTTATTCTACTATTTTTTTCAACTAGATTTTCTTATTTTTTTATTTACCTTATGATACAATTAAAACATAAAATAGTACTGAATAGAGGTATGGAAATGAATATAAAGTAAATTAAAGATAGAAAATATTTAAATAATAACACCTATAAGGTGCTTTAGAATTGCAAACTTTCTTCTTTTAGATTATCTTACTTCCCTCTTTATCCTCTTCTTCTTGATTTTGTATATATTTTTTTACTGCTTCTTCTGTTATGTCTCCTACTGTTGTTACATAATATCCTGTCGGCCAAAATTCATTATGCCACTTTTTCTTTAATTCAGGATATTTATCAAATATTCTTATTGCACTTCTTCCTTTTAAATATCCCATAAAATTCGACACGCTCTCTTTTGGTGGTATACTTACACATAAATGCACATGATCTGTACACACTGCTCCTTCTATTATTTCTACACATTTTTATATCTACATACATTTCTTATTATTTCTCTTATATCCCCTCTTAATCTTCCATATAATACTTTTTGTCTATATTTTGGTATAAATATAATATGGTACTGGCATTTCCATTTAGTATGTGATAAACTATATTTGTTCATATTAACCTCCTATGATTTTTTATTTTGGTTTGCAATTCCTTAATTATTATATCATAGGAGGTCTTTATAAATTCTTGAACGCTACCGCTTATCTTTACACACAGGCATAGCCTGTGGATTGTCAACCACTATTCACCATCGTATTTTGCTTCTTATTATATATTATATTTTTAATAGTAATTTTAACACTATCTAGTATTTTAATATATAATACTAGTGATGCAGAAGAGAAAAGATTATAGAAGTTCCAATTATCATGTATCATAGTGTTTTAAAAGAAAAAAGTGGTGAATATATTATTTCACCAGAAATATTTGAAAGTGATATGAGAAAAATAAAAGAAAAAGGATATGAAACTATTTTTATATCAGATTTAATAAACTATGTCTACAATAATAGAGAATTACCAACTAGACCCATTGTTATTACTTTTGATGATAAATTTTATAACAATTTACAATATGCCTTATCAATTTTAGAAAAATATAATATGAAAGCAGTTATTTCAATAGTTGGAATATATACAGATAAATTTACACAAGCAGATGAAGCAAATTCTTTATATGGTCATTTACGTTGGAAAGATATTAAAGAGATTATGAATAAAGGAAATATTGAGTTTCAAAATCATACTTATGACTTGCATAAAATAGCAATTAGAAGAAAAGGAATTATGAAGAAAAATCAATAAGCTTTAGAAAAATACGAAAGTGTTATTTCAAAGGATATATTGAAATTGCAACAAGAATTTGAAGAAAATACTATATATATACCAAATACTTTTACCTATCCTTATGGAGCAATAAGCAAAGCATCTAAGGATATTTTAAAAAAATTAGGATTTAAAGCCATACTTTCTTATAAAGCTGGAATAAACCATATTACAAAAAATCCAGAAAGTTTATATGAATTAAAAAGGTATGATTAAAAAATGTAGAAAGATAGCAATTATAATTTGCTATTTTCTTGTCTAATCAATAATTTTAAATCCTACATCTTTATGTTTTTAAGCTATGTTTTATTTGAAGAATTAATACACTTTTTAAATAATAATTGTGTTTAAAATTAGTATATCATTTTACATAAGATAGTTCTAATATAAATAGGACGACACATACAATTATTACCTATTAAATTAATTCTAATAAAATATCATTTTATCTATAGACGAAATAAACTTATAAGTTATTACGGTTTCTTAATTTATAAAGTATTTTGATAATATTGGTTGACTACTATAAATTGCTTTGATATTATAAAAAAAATAGATTTATATTTTTATTACTAGATATTAATTAGGTCATATGGTGTGATGTCCCCTTTATACATATATAGTTATATATATTTATGAAGGTAAAAAAGGTTTGATTCCTTTAGGAGCCATCAAAATTTAACTATATGATTATTGAAAATCGTATTATATAAAACTAATTTTTAAGCTGGTAAAAATTAAAAAATTATAAGAGGTAAAGTAAAATGAAGATAATATTAGCATCAAAATCACCTAGAAGAAGAGAGCTACTAGAATTAATGGGAATTAAAAATTATGAGGTGATGGTTAGTAATATAGATGAAGAAATAGATGATAATTTAAAAATTAAAGATAAAGTAAAGAAACTATCTTATAAAAAAGCAAAAATTGTTTTTGACAAAACAAAAGGAGATATAATAGTTATAGGTGCAGACACAATAGTAGTAAAAGATGGAAATATATACGGAAAACCAAAAGATGAAGAAGATGCAAAAAATATGCTGAGAAAATTTATGGATTCAAAAGTTGATGTGATGACGGCGGTAACTGTATTAATCGAGAAAAAAAGTAAAGTTAGTAAAAAAATTGATTTGGATGAATCAGAGGTCCATATAAAAAATATGTCTAATAAAGATATAAAAAACTGGTTAGATACTGGAGAATATCTTGATAAAGCTGGTGCTTTTGCTGTTCAAAGTACTTTCTGTATTAATATAAAAAAGATAAATGGTGATTACAATTCTATTGTTGGATTGCCAATATGTAAACTTTATGAAATGATAAAAGAGTATTTATAATATTCATTTAGATTATTAATTCTTCTTATTATTCTTGGATTTAGGTTATGTTTTAATTATATTATATTTATAAGATATTCAAAAAAATATATAAATTCGTAGAAAAATGTGTCTAAAAACTTGTTTCTACCGTTTTTAAGCTAATTGTTTTATTAGTAGTAGGATTAATTTGATTCTTTTTCCAATTAAGCCATTCCTTTGCTATATTTGGAAACAAAGTATAATCATCTGCTAATAACTCTATTTTTCTTTTTGCTTTTT
>CAMXQV010000062.1 GCA_947245515.1 uncultured Clostridium sp.
TGAATAAATATTTTAGATATTTTTCTTCCCTTTATTTAATTATCTACCCTAAAAAATCAAGATTTGTAGGGCTTAGGTAACTTAGTTTAATAGCTATTTACCAAATTATAACCTTCACTTACAAAAAGCCGAAATTTGAAGTCTAGAGCTTAACTTGTATAATCTTTTTCTAATTCTTTAACGAATTCAAATCTATGACTTTGTTTTGTAATATTGTCTTTTCTTTCTATATCAATTTTTTCAAAAAACATACTTAATGGTCTAGTCCATAACATAGAATCATCTCTATGATATAATGGTCTATATACCACCATTGTTTCTTTTGTTTCTGAATCCATACTTATATTTTCAATAAAATAATAGTTTCCTTTAAAATGTCTTACAACTTTCCCTATATAGTCTGCATATATTTTTGAACCAACTAATCCAGATTCATCTTGATACACTGGTGTTTTTTCGCAAGGATATGATAATTCAGAAACCTCATTACTTATAGTTTCAATTATTAGTTGTCCAATTCTTATATTTGGTAATAATTCATAAGCATTAGGAGATAAATTACTAACTAGAATACTTAATATACCTTTATAACCAGCATTAATATGTTGTAAATTAATAGTTATTCCTAATCTACTAAAGGAAGTCCTTGGTCTTATATGTCCACATAAATTATTAGGCATATTTATTTTTTCTTTCAGACTAACTAAAATACTTTCTCCAGTTTTTAGTATATATCCATTACTAATATCAATTTGTTTATATAAATTTTCTATTTTTGAAACATCCTATAAAGATATTACATCCTTTGATTTTTGAAAGCATAAAATCTTATCACATATGCTAACATCATAAGAGCTAGATCTAATTGCATTTAAATCTGCATTCTCTATTAGTTTTTTTTCTTCAATTAATTGTTTTATTTTATCTCCACTTAAAATCATTTTTCTTAGTTCTCCATTTTTTAAATTATTCTTTATTATAACCTTATTCTATGTTAAATTCAAGCCATTTTTACCATTTAAATTTTTTTGGTTTTTAGTACTATTGTTTTTATAATTAAGTTGACATTATTATGATAAATTTTTTTAAATAAAAAAATTTATTTGAAGATTTTATAATTAATACCTTAGTTATAACAGTAAATTAATAAGGTGTATAAATAAGAAATTTTTGGAAATACTATTATAAATACATATTTTAAGGAGGCACATATGAAAGATAGTAATTTAAAAAACATTATAGTTCTAAAAAACTTACCTTCAAATATAGTTGAAGAAGCCTTTGTAATATTAAAATCAAATAAAAATGCCAGAAAATTACAAAAAATAGAGAATAATAAAAAAACTCAGACCTCAGAAAAACCACAAAAAAGCAAAGACTATGTATTAAAAGAAGCAGAAATGATAATTGAAAATTATTTATCTATAATAGAAAATAATAATAAGAAAGAAAATAAAAGTTTACTAAGTAAAAAATATAAAAGATTAAAAAAATATGCTTGTTTATCAAGTTTTATAATATTTATTCAAGCTCTAATGCTTTTAATTAAATAATAATTTATTTTAAGCAAAGAATTAAAAATAAAACTAATATATTATTTTTAATTCTTTGCCTAATCATAAAACACTTCTTACCAACATATAGTTAAAAAGAAACTAAGGAAGAGGTGTTTTATGGAAAGAACAATTAGCGTAGAAGAAAAAATAAGAAGAGCAGAAGAACTCTACGAAAGAAGAAAACAAGGTACAAGTAGACCTGTTGCTACAGTAAATATTAGTGATAAAAAAGATGTAACTTTATTTAAAAAAATGGTAATACAAATCATTATATGTATAGCAATTTACCTAATATTTTATGTAATAACAAATAACAAATATCCATTTTCAGAAGACTTTACAAATAAAGCGAAAGAATTATTATCTTATGATACAAACTTTGCAGAAATCTATCAAAATATAAAAACTTCAATAGAAGGCTGGACTAACAATAATAGCAACAACAATAGTAATAATAATAACAACATTAATAATGAGCAACAAGAAATCACACCACCAGAAGAGTCAATAGGAGGTTCAGATGAAACAACTACTTCAGAAAACAAAGAACAAAATAATACAGAAAACTTTGCACTTGCAGTACAAGATAATAAAACTGAAGAAAACAAAAATCTAACTCAAGAAGAACAAGATATAATTAATATAAAAAATACTACTACTTTTATAAAGCCAATTGAAGGAATTATAAGTTCTAAATTTGGTCAAAGGGAAAATGCAACAGGAAAAGTCCCTAAAAATCATACTGGTACAGATATTGCAGCAAATCTAGGGACAAAAATTAAAGCATCCACAGAAGGAGAAGTAGTACTAGCTTCTGAAGAAGGAGATTATGGCAAACATTTAAAAATTCAGGTTGGAGATGTAAGCATAATATATGCACATTGTAATAATCTATATGTAAAACAAGGAGATAAAATTGTACAAGGTCAAGAAATTGCAGAAGTAGGGTCAACTGGAAATTCAACTCGGTCCTCATTTACATTTTGAAATTAGAATATCTGAAAGAATTATTGATCCTCAAAAAATTTTAGAATTGTAAAGGTGAAGATTATGAAATTTAGAGTTGATTTTAAAATTTTTCTATTTATCTTGTTGTTTTTCATAACAAGACAAATAGAAACCTATGCTACTATTATGTTATTAGCTATAATACATGAATTAGGACATTTATTAGCTGGGTTGATATTGAAAATGAAACCTGAAAAAATAGAGATTATGCCATATGGTTTAAGTATCTCTTTTAAATTAAACTTAGAAGACTACAACAAAAAAATAAATTCTGGAAATATTATTGAATTTAAAAAAATATTTGTTGCCTTAGCTGGTCCATTAACTAATTTAATAATTATATTAATACTTTTAAATTTTAGGTCAACAAGTTTTGCACTACCAGTATTAGTATATTCAAATATTTTACTTATTTTGTTTAACTTATTACCTATGTACCCTCTAGATGGTGGAAGAATACTAAAAAGTATTTTACATATTATATATGGAAAAAAGAAATCTGAAAGATATATTAATAATATATCTTTTATTACAGTTATTCTGCTTACCTTAATTAGTAGTATATTAGTTTATACTACACAAAATTTTGCTTTATTTTTAATAATATTATTTTTATGGTGTTTATATATAAAACAAGATTTAATTTATAGAAGACGAAGCAAAATCTATGAATTAATAGATAAAACTATTGAAAATAACTAAAATAAATAGTACACTATACGAAAGATAAAGGAGAATTCAAATGACAAACAAGGTAATAAAATCAAATAATGGTATTACTTTAGTTACATTAACAATAACAGTAGTAATTTTGTTAATCGTAACTAACATAATTATTTATAATGTACAGGATAACTTAGGTATAGAAAAATTAAGAAATATGCAGAAGGATATCGAAGAATTGACAGATAAAATTTCTATTTATTATGCTCAATATGGCAAAATACCTGCAAAAATTCGATATACAAAGCTTGATGAAATAAAAGCTTCTGGAATTATAAGTGAAGAAATAGATAATGGGAATTTTTATATAATAGATTTATCAGCAATAGATAATTTGACTTTATCCTATGGTAAAGATTATGAAAAACTCGATCAGAATTCAAATCAAATAGATACTCTAAACGATCTTTATATAATAAATGAAAAAAGTCATAATATTTTTTATGTAAAAGGAATCTATGTAAAAGATACAAAATATTATACAAACTATACAGAGAAAGATATTAAAAGTGTAGATTTAAGATATGTAGAAAATATAAAAATACCTGAAGGATATAAATATGTGGAAGGTACAAAAGAAAATGGAATTATTATAAAAGATTCAATAGAAAAAAAATATAAATGGATAGTTGAAAATAAAGATATAACTACAATTCCATCAGAAATTAATGTAGAAAATCCAGAAGAATTTATAAAAAGTGTAAATTTATATAGAGGATATTATAAAAGTATTGAGGAAGAAGATAACACTGTTATTTATTTAACAATACAAAATGATTGGTCTGAAAAATATGATATACAAGCTCAATATAAAGATAAAGAAGGAAATATAGCTACTATACCACAAGGTTTTAAAGTTTGTAAAACAAACGGAAAAAATTTAATTTCAGATGGACTTGTTATACAAGATGATCAATTTAATACTTATGTATGGATACCAGTTCCTAAAAATATCTATGGTGATGAGAATTATATAACTGGTAATAATGGAAATAAGGTAACCATAGATACAGATTATAGTGGTATTTATAATATATTAAAGGAATATTCAAAAGAATATAACAAGGAAAACTATTTAGATAAATGGTATGCCAAAGATGGAGATATTGTTGTAACAGAAGATACTGAAAATCTAACTTCCTATCAAAAAAGTTTAACTAATGGATGTGGTTTAAGTTTTGATGAATATATAAGTTTGAGAAATACAATGCTTAAAAGCATTTATAATAATGGTGGTTTTTGGATTAGTCAATTTGAAATAGGTACAACTTCACATGAAGTTAGTATTGTTAATAAATCAGTTGCAAGTCAAAAAGATATGTATGTGTATAATAACCTTACCTGTGCTCAAGCACAAAATTTAGTTCAAAAAATTAAACCAGAACATTGTAATAGTAGTTTATTATTTGGAATTCAATGGAATTTGGTTTGCAAATTTATAGAAGAGAACTCTAATAAGACAAATAGTCAATTAATTGAAGACTCATCAAGTTTTGGAAACTATAAAGCTTCTTCCTTTATTTTAAATAAAGCAAAATTTTCAGAGGATAATGGTTTGAATTATGAAACTATAAATAATTCCTTTGAAAAAACTAGTAATTCACCTATTTTATTTACTACAGGTGCAAGTGATAAAAATTGTGTCTTGAATATTTTTGATTTTGCTGGTAATGTAGAAGAGTTTACTTTATGTCAGTGTATTGATACAAATTCTAAGGTTTGTACTAGAGGTGGTAGCTATTTAGATTCTTATAATTCTATAAGTTCTTATAATTCTGTTTCTCTTGATTATGCTTTATATAATGTGGGTTTTAGAATATCTATTTATTAATACTGTTTTTTCTATTAGTTTATAATGATAAAACAAAAAATCTTTGAATTTACATAGGTATTTTCAAAGATTTTTTACTATAATATACAATAATTTGCTATTTTTTCTTTGCTTTATTGCAATCTTTGTTGTATAATTTTATTTTAATCATTTTCTTACTCTTCTTTAAAATTCTCTAGAAATTTTTCTTTTAATTCTGTAGTAATTTCAATATCAGTTTCCATATCCTCTATGGCTTTATCGAAGAGTTCTAACTTATTTGCCTTTTCATATAAAGGTATTCTAAATAATTGTAATTTATTAACTTATATCATCAATAACCTTTGTAAATATTTCTTTCAAATTATCAAATGTCAAGGTTTCTAATGCTTCTTCAAATGTACACCATTTTACCTTTCCAATTTCATCTTCTTGTATTATTATTGCTTCATTCTTTGGTTTTGCTATATACAATACTGTAGTTTTATCTATTTCGTCTTTTATAATATAATTTAATATATATCTTTTTTCCTCATCTATTTCTACTTCTAACCCAACTTCTTCTTTTACTTCTCTTAGTGCTGTTTCTATTTCGTTTTCTCCATTTTCTGTATGTCCTTTTGGAAATCCCCAAAAGTTTCTATTCTTTTCATATATTAATAAAACCTTATTATTCTTTATAATAATACAACCACAACTTTTCTCTTTTTTTAAATTCATAATTTATTTCTCCTAAAAATTAGTATTGTTATCTTAAGATAACACTTTATTAAAAATTTTATGTTTTATAATTGTCAATAACTTTTTTCAAAATTGCATTTGACAAAAATAAAAAGTCTGTGTATAATAAAAACAAGAAATGAGAAACCACAAAGTGGTTGCCGAAAAACAATTATAATAACCGTTTACTCGATCAAAAGCAGAACGGTTATTTTTTTATTGCTTATGTAGTAAATAACAGATGATGACTAACAAAGCAACATTTATGATAGTTACTCCTACTAATATCTAGAAAAGTAGATATGTAATAGTTATTAATGCTGACTCTACCATAGCACCACCCTCATAATCAGTCTTACAACTAAAAGTCGTAGATGTTTATGTATATACAAGATGTCAAAGGTGGCAACACACTCCGCTTATTCTCATCTCATTAACTAATATAAACTATATTTTTTCATAATACAAGCAAACCGAACATTTTTTTACAAAATTTCGTAAATTTAAAATTTTTACTATCCATTTATATTTAACTATATTCATATATTAAGTTAAATACGCCATACAACTGTTTTTGAAGAACAAGAATTAATTGCAGATTCATTTGTAGGATATTCAATAGATTGTACTTCATAGGGTAAAAATAATATAGATACCTTCTAGTACTATATTATAATAAAATAAAAAAACATCTAATCTACATAAATCTTTTATACTCTGAACGTAAAGCTTCGAATTGACAGTTTTTTTCTTTGGAGGCGTAAACCAAATCAGAAGAACCTACAAAGTCAGTAAAATAGCTGTATTCAAGACTTCGTACTCTTTAATGTACAGCTATTGTACAGCATATTTTATAAAAGTATGTTTAAAATATTATTATAAGCATTTTATGTTTTTTGAAAAATTATTCAAATTTTTTTATAATGAAATTACCCCAAATCGTATTTTCAGCTTTTATTCTTGTACTTGGAAGTGTCTCAAAATAATCAACAAGCTCAACAGATTTACTTGTTTTATTTAATGTTTGTATCATTTCATCTTTTGTCAAATAATTATAATATTTACCTTCCTTTATTTCATATCCTACTCCTATTTTAAAAGAAGTGTAAATTACTCCATTAACTTTTAAGGAATTTATCATTTTAATTAGAATATCGGATAAGTTCTCTTTTTCAATATGCAATATTGAAGAACAAGCCCATATTCCATCATAAGTATTTATATCATTTAATTCCTCAAATTTCATACAAGTTACTTCTTGATTTATATATTTACTAGCTAACTTACACATTTCTATTGAGCCGTCTATTGCTTTAACGTTATAGCCGTTATCTAAAAAATATTTACTATCTCTTCCTGAACCACATCCAAAATCTAAAATATATGCATTGGATTGTAAATGTTCTAAGAATTTATTATAGTTTTCTTGTAAGTTTCCAATTAATGTTTGCTCACAATAAATCTTTGCATTTTTATTATAATATTCTAAGGTATTGTATTTCTCTTCCTCCATAATTTCTCCTTTACTAAATATTGACTTTTCCTAAAAATCTATGTATAATATAGATAGAAAATGAGAAACCATAGTTGAATATGGTTACCACTTTATATAGTAATAACAGCATATTCCCTTCGGTCAAAAAGTAGAATATGCTGTTATTTTTATTCCTTATCTATAATTTTATTAACATATTGTATGTAACAAACTGTCAATAAGGCTACGTTTAGAGTAACTGATGCCATTAAGGCTAATATTAAGAATAATATAAAACTCATAAACACCACCTCACTTTCTCATAGTCGAAACTATGTTAGTAAAGTGGCAACACAAAACTACTTATCTCACTTCTATCTTTAATTACTATACTACATATTTTATAATAATACAAGCGAACAAAACAAAATTTTGCATATTTTTGTTGCTAACTAAAGTAATAAATTTAATTAATGTATTAAACTATTAAAATTTTTAAATAAAGAGCAATAAAATACCAAATAATAATATAGATATACAATAACTTATTACTATATATACTATAAAAATTTGCTTACAATAATGTACAGCAATTGTACAGCAAATTTTATACTAAATTGTGCTAATCTATGATAGATATCTATCTTCTAAAACGAAAAATACTCCCTTACAAAGAGAGTATTTCTGCATTTTGTGCCTTTACATGATACTTTGTGATATTCTGTGCAAGTGGCTTAAAATGCTAATTTCTTGGAGGCGTAAACCAAATCAGAATAACCTACAAAGTCAGTAAAATAGCTATATTCAAGACTTGGTATTCTTTAATGTACAGCTATTGTACAGCATATTTTAAAAATTATTGTTTAATATTGTCTTAGAATAATGATTAAGGTTCTATTATGGAGTATATTTAACATAAACTCATTTAGAATAAATACTAGATGTAGAAACTCCACCATCTACTGCATAAATTCCTCCTGTTACATATGAGGCGTCCTCACTGCATAAAAAGGCAACTACATTTGCTACTTCATTTGGCGTCCCAATTCGTTTTATTGGAATTCTATTTTCACATTTTATTTTTTGTTCTTCACTTTTAAAACTTGTTTCTAATAATTCTGTTAAAATTGGACCAGGTAAAACACAATTTACTCTAACCCCTAAATTTGCATATTCTTGTGCTAAACATTTAGTAAACATTACAATTCCAGCCTTTGTTGTACAATATAAAGGTGATGTTAATTCTGGAACTAATCCCAAGCAAGATGCAATATTCACAATACAGCCTTTGTTTTCCTTTAACTTGTCAATTAAATTCCTTGTAACTTTGAAGGTTCCCTTTATATTTACATCTACCATATTGTCTATATCTTCATTCGTTGTTTGTTCAATATATTTCTCAAAATATATTCCTGCATTATTAACTAATATATCTATTTTGTCTATTAAATTAACAGCTTTTTTTATTTCATCATCTTTTGTTATATTTACTTTATAATACTCAAATGTAGATTTTGGTTCTTTTATATCAAATATGATTACTTTAGCTCCTAATTCTTTTAATTTGTTTGCAATAGCTTCACCAATTCCATTGCTTCCCCCTGTTACAATAGCTACTTTATCTGTTAAGTTCATAACATACCACTCCTTACAGTTAGTATAAAATTTTATTTGACTTTTGCTAAAAATCTGTGTATAATATAGATAGAAAATGAGAAACCATAGTTGAATATGGTTACCACTTGTAAAAGTAATAACAGCATATTCCCTTCGGTCAAAAAGTAGAATATGCTGTTATTTTTATTCCTTATCTATAATTTTATTAACATATTGTATGTAACAAACTGTCAATAAGGCTACGTTTAGAGTAACTGATGCCATTAAGGCTAATATTAAGAATAATATAAAACTCATAAACACCACCTCACTTTCTCATAGTCGAAACTATGTTAGTAAAGTGGCAACACAAAACTACTTATCTCACTTCTATCTTTAATTACTATACTACATATTTTATAATAATACAAGCGAACAAAACAAAATTTTGCATATTTTTATATTCTAGTAAAGTAATAAATTTAATTTACGAAGTATGCTATCAAAAAATCTAAATAAAGAGCAATAAACTACTAAATAATAGGTTGGTATATTAGAACTTATTATTTACTAGTTTCTAATTTATACTATAAAAATTTGTTTACACCAATGTACACCAATTGTACAGCAAATTTTATAATAAATTGTGATAATCTGTGATAGGGGCTTGATTAAGAAATGAAAATACACTCCCTTGTGAGAGTGTATTTATAGCACTTTGTGTCAATTCGTGATAATCTATGATAGGTTATAAAATCGACCTTAAATCGTGCTGATATGGAGGCGCCTGTCGGAGTCGAACCGACCATCAGAGTTTTGCAGACTCGTGCCTTACCGCTTGGCTAAGGCGCCATATATGATTATTATAACTTTTTTGGAGCAGATAGTGGGAATCGAACCCACAAATCTTCCTTGGCAAGGAAGTATTTTACCATTAAATTATACCTGCAAATTGTCAAAGTTCTAACAAAAAGTTCGTTGCCTTGGCAAGGTTATGTTTTACCACTAAACTATACCTACATTTTTTACTGATAGTACTTTTAAAATACTATTATTTATCTGTTATATTAAATTATATGCTTCAGCAAATAAAATGATACCAAAAATCTGCTATATTGTCAAGATATATAATGCATTTAATTTTCTCTTTTATGATTAATTTATGATAATGTCTTAAGTAGTAACTTTAGAAAATGTCCCAA
>CAMXQV010000063.1 GCA_947245515.1 uncultured Clostridium sp.
ATTTTTCCGTTAATGTTTAGAAATTTTTGGGACATTTTCAAAAATTATTGACAGATATATAATGCATTTAATTTTCTCTTTAGTAAATAAATCTAGTATATATTTTTTAATCTAATTCTAGATTTATTAAAAAACATGTCTTTACGCCTTTTCCTAAAGAAACTGCATTTGCATAAACTTTTGGACCTACGAAAAAAGGTGCTATCTTTTTTGCCAATCTGCACCTTTTCTTTGGAGGTTTATTTTTTTATTCTTTATATACATTTAGACTTGTGCTATACTAACTTTGCCAAATAAGCTTATCTTATTTGTATTTACTAAATCCATATAAGCATTATTATTAAAATTACTCCTATTAGTATAAAGGAATACCCCATTATTTTACTAATTTTTCTAAAATTTTTTTCACTTTTAGGAGTTGGATGAAATATCTTCTTTCCAACTTCATAGCTCATTTTAGGAAGATAGTTTCCTATAATTATAAAAAATATTCCCAATATAAGACTCATACTTTTTCCAACAAATACTGTACTTCCTAATGGAACTTCTATCATAATAATATATAAGGATACTGTTATAATTGGAATAAACCATTCCATTATTTTTACGATTCTAGGTATTTCTGTATTATTAAGTTTATTTATTTTTGTTGTAAATATAATACATATTGCTTGTATAATTGCCATAATTGCTGGAACTGCAAATAATGCAATATTCTTTGGTGCATAGTTATCTGGAGTATTATTTATTGTAAAATGAATAGGCATTTGTTCTGGTAATTTATTATAAAATGCAATACCTAATATTATTGGTAATAAACATATTATTACACTTAAAATTAATTTTTTTCTAATTCTCTTTTCCATTCTTGTTTCCTCCTAATTTATAGATCCAAACTAAGACATCTTCAAATACAGAACTATTTAATTCATAAAAGATGAAGTTTTTTTCTTTCGCTTCAGTTATTAAATTTGCCTTTTTTAGGTTTGATAAATGATATGATACAGTTGCCCCTGTTAGATTGAATCTACTCGATATTTCTCCTGCTGTTTTTCTTCCGTCTTTTAATAGTTCCAATATCTCCCTTCTTACAGGATCACTAATTGCTTTTAGTGTCTCTGACATTCCCAATTTAATCACCTCGCTTATAGTATTTAGATATATATCTAAATAGATTATACTATTTTGTAATTTTTATGTCAATAGCTATTTAGATTTTTTTCTAAATAATTTAATAAAATATAGATTAGCTACGTTCTGAACTAACCTATAATTGTAATTTTATTTATTTTAACATCTTTGGTCTTTTATCTTTCATAAAAAATCCTTTTTACTATTAAATATATATATTATCTAATCTTTTATAATTCCATAGGTTCCTATTATAGGATCTCTAAATAGATTTACTTCTGGCGTTATATAGGTGCAAACTATAAAACATAATAATAAAAATATCATAATTGAACTTGCTAGTATCTTTGTAATTTTATTAGATTCCTTTGGTCTTTTCATAAATTTATATGAAATATATTCTCCTAACATTATACTTAATATAAATATTAATATATCAAGAAATAAAAAATTTGTTCCTATTATACCAGTATATGTAAAGAAAGTTATAATAATAAAACATATTGATGAAAAAATACCTATACTTTTTGCTTCAATATAATTATTTGTAATATCTTTAATAAAAAAGTATTCTACTATTCCAAATAATAACATGGGGTAAAATACTAGTTTTAAGTGTTCCCATATACTTTCATTTACTGCACTAAAACTTGCTATTATAAAGTTTTCACCTGTCCATTTGTATAAAAAGTGAAGTATTGTTCCTAATATGATACTTGATATTGTAACTATTATTTGGGCTTTCTCTAACTTTTGTATTTTTATGCCTTTAGTTTCTTCTTCTTTTTCTCCTAGGTGGCTAGTTTTTATTTCTTCCATAATTATCCTCCTAGTTAAATATATTATTCCATTATGAAAAAATGCATAAAAGGTTTATTATTTTAAAATATCTATATTGTAATAAATTTTTTTTAACTTTGATATATCTGTATTTGTTCCTAAAGAAAGTAATTATTATGCTATATTTCTATATGAATCTATTTTAAATTCATTTTTATTATTAAATTGTATCATAATTATTTTTGTGTAATTATCTTCTCTTGGCTCTCCTATTTCTTTTATTAGCATACTCGCTTTATATTCTTGTAAGGTGTCAAAGGTATTCATGAAGCCCATTCCTGAACCTCCCTCATCTTTATGAGTCGTAATTGGCTCTTTTCCAATTCTTAGTAAGGTCTCCTTTTCGAACTCTTTTCCTGTGTCATATATGTATAAACTATAATATCCATCTATTTTGCCAATTCTTACTAAAATATTTTTGTATTTGTTTTTTGAGTGTTGGATTGCTATTATCGCATTTTTTATATGGTCTGCTATTAGTATTTCTAGTTTTTCCTTTGATATGTAATTATTTACCATTTGATGTATGTTTCCATTTATTTGTAACTCAAATTCTATTTCATTTTTTGTACATTCTGATTGCATGTATCTTAGCATATTATCTACTTCTTCTATTCCTGTTTTTTGAATATCTAGTTGTATTTTGTTTCCTGTTATTTCTTTTCTTAGTTTGCTTAATTGATTTTCTATACTTATTTCTGCCCCAATTTCGCTATTTAGTTTTAACTCTTCTATTTTATATTCTAACGCTTTTTGCTTGTGCATTATTGTATGTTTCATTTTGTTGAAGTTGAGTATCTCTTTTTCTAATTCTTTAATTTCACCTTTTTTGTCTTTTAACTCCTTTTTTGTTTCTTCTAAATCTTGTATTACTAACCTTTGTTTATAGTATAATTGTAAGGATTTTTTTATCGTTATAAACATCATGATTGAAAATATAACTAATATTCCAAACATTCTGTCTATAATTAAACCATCATAATTTATAATTATAACAATTAAAAATAATATCATAATACTAATATTTAAAATTATGTTATTAAAATATTCTTCTTTTAATTTATCTTTTAAAAATACTATTCCTTTTTTTATTTTTCTGCCCTTAAAAAATAAGTAAATTATTAAAATATCTATTAATGCTATTATTATAAAACTTATATAATCGTTTTTTATATTTAATAATACATTAGGTATAAAACTAATAACTAGAGATATGTAAAATATTATATAATTAATGCTTAGAGATATTGTTATTAGCATTATAGAATAACCCATATCACTTTCTGTATACTTACTAAAAATTATTGTTAAACATAAAATTAAAGAAATATGACTATAAAAAAATCCTAGTCTAACTTTTGTAAATTTAGTTATTATAGAAATAATAACTAGTAAAAATACTATTATTAATAATTTATAATTTTTATTTACATGTTTATTTGATATTTTCAATGCTATAATACAAGTACATATATTAATAAAAACTTGTTTAATAATTTGTATAACTATATTAATATCATCTAATTGTAGAATAAATTCCATTTTACTATTTTCTCCGTAATTCTTATATTTAATTTAATAAAGAAAACTCTTATTTAGGTATTTAATTAATTTTAAATCATTTCCTTTACTTTATCTCTATAATAATATATTAATTCTGTAGGAGTTGGAACTCCTCTTTCTGGATTAATTCTTGCTGTATAATTTTCTAATAAATCTTCAATTGGAGATTGTTTCCAAGCATGAGTAATTGCATTTGTTATTCCATTTGTTATTGTTTTATTAGATTTTTTATATTTAAATTTTAAAAATTCAAAAACATTTTCTTCACTTTTCTCATCTTTGATTAATTGTAAGATACCATCGTGTATATAATCCCATCCTACCATTTTAGATGGGATTCCTATTAACTCTAATTCCTTTGAAATATAACAAGATATTCTTTCTTCAATCTCCTTTTTTTCTTCTTGTAACTCTTTGATAGTTTTATTAGGTTCATTTTTTCTAAAGCTAATAAATCTATTTAGTACTAAATCGCAAGAATAAGTTGATTGCTCTTTATATAAAATTAAGTCTACACCTTCTCTATGTAATATCTCATAAGTTCTTTTTGATTTTACATGAGTTGTTACTATAATAATAGGTTCAAAATTTAAATTGGTTTTTTTGAGCTTTGATAAGAACTCAAAAGAGTCTATATTTCCTTCAAGGCTATTATTTAATTCTAAATCTAATACAATTCCTTCTGGATGCTTTACCTTAACCATTCTTAAAGCTTCTATATCTGAATCTGTTATTCCAACTAATTCAATATCTTTTCTCTTTTTTATGCAATTTATAAAATCTTTACAATCACTTATATCATCTTCAATAACTAGTATTTTCATAGGTTTGGTATCCATTGTCTCCCTCCTAATCTCATAATATACCATATTTCCCCATAAAATACCATATTTTCTCAAAATATTTTCCCATATATTTTTACTTTTTATATTTTAAAATATATTTAAGGAGATGATATATATGAAAAAAATTAATGAAAAATCTGATTTAGAAAAACTTGAACAAATTGAACGTGGTGAAAGAATTAAATTTATAAGAGAACAAGAATTAAAAATGTCTAAATTAAAATTAGCCAAAGAAATAGGTGTCTCAGGACAGTTTTTAGGGTTAGTTGAGGATGGTAAAGGAAATTTAGTTTATAAGAGTATTAAAAAGTTAAGAGATTTAAGTGGTCATTCTGCTGATTATATTTTATATGGTCTGGATGACAGTATTATTAATAAAACTAAAGATTTATTGAAAAAGTATAATGAAAAACAAATTTTAAATGTTATAGATATTATAAAAAATGTAACCTTGTTTATAGAAAATAACTAATTTTTACTTTTGTATAATTTTTTCAATGTTTTATATTGAAAACAATATAAAACATTGAATTATGTTTTTCACTTCTATAAAATGCTTTATACCAAAGTACTAATAGATGTAATAAGAGGTGGAATAACATATGAATTTAAATTATTTAATTAACCAATCTATACTAAATACATATAATATTGTAGAAAAACTATTTATTATTATTATTATTTTTTTGGTTTTAATATATGTATTTATTATGATTAAATTTTTTAAAAAAAAGTAATAGATTTGCTATTACTTTTTTATTTATAAGATTCTACTTTAAAATTATTTTTATTATCAAACTTTATTATTAATACTTTAGTAAAATTATCCTTACTTGGCTTTCCAATTTTCTTTATTATCAAGGATGCATTATATTGTGCTAATGTATCAAATGTATTCATAAATCCCATTCCTGAGCCATTTTCATCCTTATGTGTTGTAGTCGGTTCTCTCCCTAATCTTTCTAAAGTCTCTTTTTCAAATTCTATTCCTGTATCATAAATATATAAACTAAATTCTTCATCAATCTTTCCAATTCTTACCAATATATTTTTATATTGATTATTTGAATGTTGTATAGCTATTATAGCATTTTTTATATGGTCTGCTATTAAAATTTCTAACTTTTCTTTTGAAATAAAGTTATTTACCATTTGATGTATATTACCATTTATTTGTAACTCAAAATCTATTTTACTTTTTAGGCACTCTGATTGCATATATTTTAACATATTATCGACTTCTTCTACTCCTGTTTTTTGCAACTCAATTTGCATTTTATTGCCTAATATTTCTTTTCTAATTTTTTTTATTTCTCCCTCTATATTAATTTCATTACTTATTTCTGCGCTTTGCTTTAACTCGGATATTTTATATTCAAGAGCTTTTTGTTTATGTGATACTGAATGTGTAATTTTGTTATAATTTAGTATCTCTTTTTCTAATTCCTTAATATCCTCTTTTCTTAAACCTAGTTCTATTCTAGTTTCTTCTAAATCTTTAATTAATAGCTTTTGTTTATAATATAATTGCAAAGACTTTTTTATTGTTATAAACAGTAATATTGAGAAAACTACTAATCCACCAAATATTTTATCTATAACTATACCATCATAACTTAAAAATACAATAATTAAATATAAAATAATAATACTAATATTTATAACTATGCTATTAAAGTATTCATCTTCAATTTTTTCTTTCAAGAAAATTATTCCTCTTTTTATTCTTCTATTTCTTAAGAATAATACTATATTTATATAATTTAATAATAATATTATTATAAAACTTATATAATCACTATTTATTTTAAGTAACACTATAGGACAAAAACTTAAAATTAAAGATACATAAAACATTATATAACTTATACTTAGAGAAATAGTTATAAGTGATAATGAATATTCTATATTACATATTGTAAATTTAGTAAACATTATTCCTAAGAATAATATTATGAATATAATACCATAAAAATATCCTATTCTTTTTTTTATCTCTATACATACTACAGCAAAAATAACTAATAAAATTAATAATATAATAGATTTAAAATTTAATTCTAAATGTTTATTAGAAATTTTAAATGCTATTATAAAAGTACTAATAAAAATATAAAGTGTTCTCATTATTTTTACAATAATATCAATATCATCCAATCTTACAATATAATCCATTATTTTGTATGCCTCCAAAAATATTATATAAAAAAAAGAAAAGATAATCAATATCGTTTTTAATAGATATTATTATCTTTTCTCTAAAATAATTATGTTATTGTAACCAACGTTTTACCCATAATACTAATGCATGATACCAATCGTTCATATTTATCACCACCTTTTCTATTTAGTTTTTGTTTGCTTACAATAAAAAAATACCATCTAATGTTCAAAATGAAATGGTATTTTATAATAGAAAAAAATGACGAAAAATAGCGAAAAATGAGGAATTTTGGTATTTTAGCTTTACTTTTACTTAAAAATTATTATTATAATACTCTTTAGAATAACTTATACTGTAAGTCTAGATGTATTTTAAATTATAAAACATAAGTTTTGTCTCAAATTAATAATTACTAAAAAAAAATTATTAAAAACTTTGTACTTTAATTTTCTATTTTTATAAAAAAATAATCAATACAATTAACTTATATTGATTATTTTCTAATATTATATTAATTTATCTTTGTTCCTTAATAATAAATAATACAATTGTTGCATATTAATTACATACTTACTAAAATGTTCTACTATATCCATCTTTTTATAAATAATGCAAATTGATGAAGTAAATCGTTCATATCTATCACCACCTATTCTAATATATTCTCTTGTACTAAAAAAATACCACTTATTGTAAAAAAATAAATGGTATTTTATAATAAAAAATGGTATAAAATGGGAAAGTTTATTCACTAACAACAAAAAAATCATCAATAAAAAATGATGGTACTTAGGCAATAAAAAAAGAATAAAATAATAAAACAAAGTATTAAAACTAAATCATATTTTTCACTCTATCAAAATAATAATAAATAAACTCCATAGGAGTAGGAATGCCCTTTTCTGGATTAATTCTTGCAGTATAATAAGAAAGCAAATCTTCAATTGGAGAAACTCTCCATGCATGTAAAATAGCATTCTTAATATCATTAGTTATAGTATTATCAGATCTTTTATAAACCTTAGATAGATACTGAATAACATTTTCTCCTGGATTTTCATTTTCAATCAAATATAAAACAGCTTCAATTATATATTTCTTGCCTATCATATTTGATGGTACGCCAACTTTTTCCAACTCGTCAGAAATACACAAAGATATTTTTTCTCTCATACTTTGGATTTCTTCTTCTGTAGAATTTTTCTTAGGAGAAATTTGTCTTAAACTCATAAACTTATTTATGACTTGTTCACAAGAATAATTTGGATGATCTTTATACATTATTAAATCAACACCATTTCTATGTAATATTTGATAAGTACGTTTTGAATTAACATGAGTAGTTACAATTACTATTGGATCGTAACCCAAAGGTAATTTTCTCAATTTAAATAAAAATTCAAATGAATCTGTACCTCCCTCTAATCCTTGATTTAATTCTAAATCTAGTACAATTCCTTCTGGGTGTTTTAATTTTACTTTTTTAAGTGCTTCTATATCTGAATCGGTTATTCCTACAATCTCTATATCGTTTCTTGCTTTTGCACATTCCAGAAAGCCATAATAATCGTTAATGTCATCCTCTATGATTAATATCTTCATAGGTTTGGCATCCATTTTTTATCCCCCTTTTTTCTTCTCTATATTATACTATACCATATAATACCATAAAACTCCATAAAAAACTATAAAACTTTATTATTTTTCTCCATATATTTTCATTTTTTTTGTATTAAAATACACATAAGGAGATGTTGTTATATGAGTAAATATAGTGAAATTTTAAGTCAAGACAAAATTGAACAAATAGAAAGAGGAAAAAGAATTAAGTATATAAGAGAAAATGAGCTAAAAATGCCTAAAACAAAATTAGCTAAAGAAATTGGTGTATCTGGTCAATTTCTTGGATTAGTTGAAGATGGTAAAGGAAACCTAGTTTATAAAAGTATAAAAAAACTAAGAGATCTAAGTGGGCATTCTGCAGATTATATCTTATATGGACTTGATGATACAGTAATTGATAAAACTAAAACTTTGCTAAAACAATATGATGAAGATAAAATCCTTTCAGGTATTGAACTTTTAAGAGACTTAGTTTCTTTTATTGATGATGACAAAAATCCTTTCAAAAAATAGGATTATAAAAAGTGAAAAAACATAATTAAAATTTTGTATGCAATGCAAACTGCTACAAAATTTTAATTATGTTATATTTTAACGTTCGATACCTCCATTTTTTCCTGTAAGCTCTTCCATTACCTCATCAATTTGCTTTTTTTGTAATCTTTCTCTGTCACTTAGTACTGAATCTATTATTATTGAGGAATACTCTGGCTTTCTTAGGTCTATTTCTATTCCAGAATATTCTACACGAACTATTGGCCTATAGGTGTCATTTGGTCCAACAAAACTTTCTCTTACTATTGCTGATTCTCCAGTTGATAATTTTACTTTAGTTCCAATTGGATATAAAGGAATATTATTTATAAATAATTGAGAAATTTCTCCACTTAATTCCCCTAAATGTACTAGATAAGCAAGCTTTGTTGCAACTTGTTCTAAAGATTTTTTACCTTCTATTGCTTCTTCCATCGCCCTATCAAAACTATTACAAAAATGAATAATTTTTGCTCCATCCATATAAGGTAGGCTTATTTGATTGTATGAAAAAGGAATTTTTAACGGTCCATTTTCTGACTCTGGCTCATTTGATAATAATACCATTCTTGCAGAATTATTACTAATCCCTTTTATATTTGATAATACACTATATCCATATACTGATGAATATTTGTCATCATATTTATCAAGTGGTGTATCTTTAATCCCTGGAAAAGCTTCTGCTAGTCGCTCTATGTTAGGAATTTCTGTTATTTTATCAAGTTGTCCATCTTTATTACAGCTCTTTCCAATATCATGAAATACTGCAGCCATTGCAACATCTTCTAAATTTACTAGATATTTACTACAGCTACTAGGATATAAAGTTTCTAGTCTATTATTATGTAATTTGCTCAAAACAATTGAGAAACAGGCTACTCTAACAGAATGGTCATATCTCTTTTTATTATTAAAATAAGGTTGTAAATCATATTGAAAATTTTCCTCTTTCTTTATTGATTCAACTATTTGAATAACCTCATATTTGACCTTTTGTAAATCTGACTCCCCTAAATTACCTATAACTCCTTCTATGGTTTCTGATAAACCATCCCTTGTCATTGAATCAACAGTCTTTATTTTTTCTTTTTCACTAATTGCCAAATTAACATATTTTATATTAAATCCCAGCAATTTCTCTAAATCCATTGTAGTTAATTTTTTACCTTTTGGTACAACTAATGCACCACTATTTGTATATATATCCTCGCTAACTTCCATACCTTCTTTTACACGACTAATATGTACTCTCATATTTTAACACTCCTTAAAAAAAATATATTAATATAATTATAACATTTTAATAATAACTAGTCAATTCTCAGAATAAAGAATTTTTTCGTTTTATGATTAATTTATGATAATGTCTTAAGTAGTAACTTTAGA
>CAMXQV010000064.1 GCA_947245515.1 uncultured Clostridium sp.
TTATTTATATTTTTATTATTATATTTATTATCCTTAAACTTTTCTTCAATAGGGGTATTGAAGTTTTGTTGGAGAGGGTATTTAACTTTTGTTAAATAGGTATTTTTATTTATTGGAATCAGTTTTCTCATTTCTACTTGTTTACTATTTTCTTTATAGATTAACTCACAATCAATATACTTCTTATCTTTTAATGAATTTACTAATTTTGATACTTGGGTTATTGATACATTTAGTAATTCACTTATGGTTTTATTTGTCAAATAGCAATAACTATTTTCTTTACTCAAATATAAAATTATTGCATATATTATTTTTTCTTTATCACTTAATTTTTCATCTGTTAATATTTCTATTGGTATCCATATACCTTTTAAATTCAAGTTAGACATTCCCTCACCTTCTTTCGTTTATTCTCTTTATTTTTAACTTTTAGCCGTTTTAAATTGCTTTTAGTATAATTTTATATTTTTTAAATGTAGACTAAAAATTTCCATAAAAATAAGCCTTAGACCTATTTCTAAATCTAAAGCTTTTTTCTTTTTAACTTTTTGCGACACTGTCGCAAAAATTCCAGACACGTCTGGAATTTTTATATTATTCATTTTTTTCTTCAATTATATCAATATGCAAGTTCAAATCTTCTTCTGTTGGTAACACTTCTAAAATGTCTTTTGGTAATACCTTTGATATTTCATAAGAACTAACTCCTATTGGTTTGTTAATATCTCTTAATGAATACTCAACTGAAAACTTTGTTTTTTCTCTACATAATATAATTCCAATTGTTGGATTATCACTATCTGTCTTTATTAAATCATCAACTGCTGATAAATAAAAATTCAATTTTCCAGCATATTCTGGTTTATATTCAGTATTTTTTAATTCTACAACTATATAGCAATGTAATTTAGTATGATAAAATAACATATCTATAAAATAATCTTTATCATCTACCGAAATTTTATACTGATTTCCAATAAAACTAAAACCATTTCCTAATTCCAATAAAACTGTTTTTATTCTTTCCACCATGGCTTTTTCTAATTCTGTTTCTATAAAACTTTCTTTTAAATTTGACAAATTCAAAATATATGGATCTTTCATCATATCTTTTGCTAGCTTGCTTTGTGGTGCTTGTAATGTATTTTGAAAATTATTAGGTTTATCCCCTAAAACTTGACGTGTATATAAATCACTTTTGATTTGAAATGCTAAATCATCATAACTCCATCCATTTATTGAAGTCTGCTCTATGTACCACTCTCTTTGCTCTTCGTTTTTTATTTTACTAAAAATTAATATATTGTGTGACCAAGGTATCTTTTCAGAAAGTTTTTTAAGATTACCATTATTTTTACATTCTAAATAATATTTTTTCATATTAAGAAGATTTCTTTCTGAAAAACCTTTCATATTAGGAAAATTAACTTTTAGTTCTATTGATAAATTATTTATAAAACTATTTCCATATTTAGCATTCTCATCTATTACTCGTCCTAAATAACCATATAATGCTAATGTTCGTATATTTGCACTTTTGTAAATGTCATATTGTGCATTTAATATTTCATTTTTTATATCTTTAAATACTTCTTTAAAATCTTTTTCTAACATTTTATTTTTTTCCATAAATTTCCTCTTTCCTTTATATGTTTTTTATAAAAAGATTGATTTTACAATTGTTTTCTAAATTTCGCAGATGCGTCTGCGAAATTCAAAATCTTAATTTTAAAATTAGCAGATGTGTCTGCAAATTTATTAATATATTGACATTATAGCATTTATTTTCAAAAATTTCATTATAAATTCAAAAAAAGATGACATTGTATTATTATTTTTTACAATTCATCTTTCAAATATGTGAAAAATATGTGAAAATTTTATAATTTCTAAATTGTTGTTAGGAGGAAACCTTTGCTATTACTACATTTTAATTTTTCGTCATAAGAGAATAAAATCGTAATAATTAAGACTATTAATGTTATCCCTCTTGTTTCTTTTATTTTTGCATATTTCATCTTATATAACTCCCTTACTACTTTTTTATAATTTAATATTTTTTTAAACCTTTTCTTCGTAGTCTTTTATATGATTATCACATTTTATTATTCCAAAGGTTCCTTCTGCTTGGATACTTCTTTTTTGATTTCCGATATTTTTATATTATATTTGTCTCTATTTTAATTAATTCTTCTAAATTTATTAGTTGCTTTTTTAACAAGTATACATCACAAATATTCCAAAATGTATATGTACTTGCAAAAGATTTTTGCTTTCCAAATTGTAATGTTCCTGTATTTGCATCATAGCTTTGACTCATTGTTAATATATCTTCTCTATCATTTACTTTTTCATAAGCTATACTTTTATTTACAATTAAGAAATCACTTAGTACTAAGTTTTTATAATTTTCTATATTAGATACAGAAACAGTTTGATCATATCTTGTGCTTAGGTCTGCCTGTATTAGTACCATATATTCAGATATTCCTTCCTTATATTTCTTTTTTGCTATATTTCTTATATACTCAGAAATCTCTTCTCCTGTCTTTTCTAGTAATAAATTTTCTTCATTATTTTCTATTTTATATTCATCTTCAAGAAATTTTATCAGTTTATTTTTAAACTCATCTAAATTTTCATTTGTATTTGTTGATATATCTTGTTTAGTAACTATTTTTCTTATTTTTCTCTTTGTTGCATATAAATTATATATATTAAACATTACATATCCACCAGCATTATCTTTTTGTTTTCCTAATGTTAATGTTCCATTTTGTTTATTATATGTCTTTGTAATATTTGTTATATATTCATGATCATTTTCATATTCATATGCCATATTTTTATTTACAATAATAAAATCATCTTCATCAAAATTTTCGTATTCTTCTATATTAGATAATGAAAGTTCTTGTACATATTTTGAACTTAAATCTGATTTTAATAATACTATATCTGATTCTTTTCCTTCTTCATAATTTTTATCTGCTAAAATTTTTATATTATTTATATAATCCTTTACTGGTTGTTTATATGATGTCTCTACTCCTAAATCTGTTAGTGTTTTAGCTATTACTTTTTTATAATTTAATAGTTCTTCATCGTAACCTTCCTCATTTTTTTCCTCTATTATATTTAAATTATCATCTATCTTAAATATATATCCTCTATATGTTACCAAAGCATATTGAGGATTTTCTACATTTATTATTTCTACTGATACTATTTCACTACTCTTATATTCTATTTTTGTTATTTCTTCGTCTTTTCCATCAAGTTCGTTACAGTCTGTTACTAATGTATCTCTTTTTTCTTCTGTTAGTACTCTTGTTTTTATTTCTAATAACATTATTTGTAAATTTTCTTTTGCAGTTACATAAGCTGTTTTCTTTTTTGCTACTTCTGCTTTTCCGAAGTAATCCATTTTCTCCTGTTAGTATTAATATGGTTATTCCTGTTAGTATTAATAATACTATTATTGTTATTACTAAAGCTATTAGTGTTATTCCGATTATGATTTTGCTTGCTCATTTATGTTATTCTCCTGTTAATATTTTTTATTAATTTATATCATATATAATTATATTTTTTCAATAGTTTATTTGAATTATTCATATTAAATTTAAAATAAAATATATACTTCATAACAATTGCTAAAAAAATGTAATATATTATTTGTATTTCTAAAATTTATGATATAATCATAGGAATTAAAAAAGGAGAAAAATAAATGGAAGATAAATTTAAAATAACAAAAAAAGCTGGAATATATGGAATACTTGGAAACATATTCCTATTAGTTATAAAGGCTCTAGTTGGATACCTAAGCAGAAGCCAAGCCATGATAGCAGACAGTGTAAACAGTGCTGGAGATATCTTCGCATCCTTAATGACCTTTATAGGGAACAAAATAGCTAGTGTACCAAAAGATAAAGACCACAACTTAGGACATGGCAAAGCAGAATACATTTTCTCAATGTTTATTAGCCTATCAATGATAATAGTATCTTTTAAACTTCTATATGACTCTATAATCACACTAATAAAAGGAAGTGAATTAAAATTCTCGTGGTTTCTAATAATTGTATGTATTATAACAGTTATTACTAAAATAAGTTTATATTTATATGCAAAAAAAGCCTATAAAAAATATAACAATATCCTATTAGAAGCAAGTATGAAAGACCACCGAAATGACTGTGTTGTAACTTTATTTACCCTAGTTTCAATCTTGCTTACTATATTTGGAATATACTGGTTTGATAGTATTGTTGGAATTGGTATTTCTATTTGGATTTGCTACACAGGTATTACAATTTTTATAGAAAGTTATAATATTTTAATGGATATCAGTGTTGACGATAAAACTAAAGCTGACATTTTAGATATTTGTCATACATATGCAGAAATAAAAAAAGTAGAAGATATTATCTCTACTCCTGTTGGTGACAAATATTTAGTATTTATCACTATTAATTTAGATGGTAATATGTCAACTTTCTCTAGTCATAAATTAGCTGATAGTTTAGAGAAAGATGTTAGTAAATTAGACAAAATTTATAAAACTATTGTACATGTTGAGCCTATTTAACTTTATTGCCTTGATCCTCTCCCTCCAAAATCATCATTAAAGTCATCAGTCAATTTATCAATATTTTCATCAACAGTCTTTTTAGGGCTTTTCTCCATTTCTTTTTCTAAATACTCTCTTGCTTTTTCCTCATCTGGTTTTCCATTATAATAAAATCCCCATTTAGTAGCTAACTCCTCAAAATCAACATCATCTAAAAGGCTATGTGAGCTTGTGTTTGGATCTCCATCAATATCTCTTGCATCCATCTTACCACAATCCTTATGAGTATTAGCCTCTTCTATCCCTTTATTTACTGTATATTCCCCATTTGCTTCATGTTCTCCTAAAACTTTTCTAGTCGTAGTGCTTGTTGAACCAGAATTTCTATCACTCATTTGTATTCCTAGTGTTCTATTTCCTCCATGCTCTTCTTGTCCAATATTTAGTTCTATCCTTCCCATCTCTTTATTATCAATTTGAATTATTTTGTCTCCTATTTCATATTCACTATATATAGCATCTTTCTCTACTTTACCATTTTTATCAACTTGATATTTCTGTTCTGTTGGATTACTTCCAGCTGATGCTCTTTGTCTAAGGTTTGGAAGGTATTTTTGCAAGGGTTCTATTTCTCCATTTTCATTTAACACACCTAGTGAATATCTAGTTGAAGGTGCATTATAAGCTTTTCCATTTTCATCTTTCATTTTGTTCATTTCATACGATTCTATTACTACTATTTTATCAGCTTCTGGTGGCAAAATTCCTCCCAACCAATATCTAAAATCATGCATATCATTAGCTCTTTCGTCTAACTCAACTTCTTGCTTTATATTAACATCACTTTCTGTAATACTTCTTATCTGATCTTTTTCATCGCTTTCTTCTTCCTTTTGTTTATCTTCTTTTATTTCCTTATCATTTCTATCTAAAATATATTTTTTGGCATCAACAATAGTTACATCTTCTATTTCTTCTTTCTCTACTCCTTTTTCTTTTGCGTATTTTAAGATTTTTTCATTTAATTCCGCTTCTTTTTTAATTTCTTCTCTACCTATAGAATTAATTCCTTCACTAATTTGATTCAGTAATTCATTTTCTAAAGTATCTATTAAACTATTTTCTTCAACTCTTAAAAAGTTATCTTTCATGACCTTAGGAGCAAACACACCTATTTTTAAAGTTTTAATATAATATTCATATACTTCGCCTGATTTTATTATATTTATTTTTAGATTTTGACCATCTTTTAATTTTATATCCATATTTACTATTCCTTCCTTTTCTCTAAGATATAAAATCTAATTTAAAACTCAAATTATTAAACAAAGTCACAATTTATACCTAATATTTATAATACTAAAAAATTACTTACATATTGATGCTTTTAAGTCATAATTACTTACGTCTAATATTTCACATTTCTGTATTGAGTTAATTAGTTTTTGATAATTATTTTCAACATTTTCTATATAAACCAAGCCATCAATTTCTGGAACGTCTTGCATAGTTCTACCTATTAAATATTTTCTATCAAAGGATATTTGTTCTATTAATACATCACATCTTTTACCAATTTTTTCTTTCAATTTATTTCTTGAAATTTCTTGTTGCTTTCTCATTATCTTATCATATCTAGCTTTTTTTGTATTTCCATGAATTTGATTTGGAAGTTTCTCTGCTGGTGTACCTTCTTCTTTTGAATACATAAATACACCTAATTTATCAAATTTTGCATTTTCTATAAATTGTTGCAATTCTTCAAAATCTTCTTGTGTCTCTCCTGGAAATCCAACTATTAGGCTTGTTCTTAAAGTGACCTTTGGTATTTTATGTTTTATTTTACTAATTAGATTTTCTATATTTTCCTTTGTTGTTTTTCTATTCATTTTCTTTAATATTGTATTAGATATGTGTTGAATAGGTATGTCAAAGTATTTTGCAAGTTTAGGATTTGTTGCTACTTCATCTATTAATTCATCTGTTATTCCTTCTGGATAAGAATATAAAAATCTAATCCATTTTATTTCTTTTATCTTACTTAATTCTTGTAATAATTCTGCTAATTTACTTTCTCCATAAAGATCTATTCCATATTTTGTTGTATCTTGTGCTATAATTATCAATTCTTTAATTCCTTGCTTAGCTAATAATTTTGCTTCTTCTATTATATCTTCTTTTTTTCTACTTACAAATGGACCTCTAATATATGGAATTGCACAATAAGTACATTTATTACTACAACCTTCTCCAATTTTTAAATATGCATAATTGCTTCCTGTAGTTATCGTTCTATTTAGAAATTCTTCCTGTAAAAACATCGGCATCTTAGGTATTTCAGTAATTTTTTTACTTGTTTTTTTCTTTGATTTTATAACAACCTTTCTTTTGATTAAGTCTTCTATCTTTTCCCATAATTTATCATACTCTTCTATTTTTATAAATAAGTCCACTTCTGGTAATAGTTTAACTAAATCCTCATAATATCTTTGTACTAAACATCCCATTACTATTAAATATTTGCATTTTTGTTTTTTGTATTCTGCCATTTCTAGTATTGTATTTATTGCTTCTTCTTTAGCTGAATCTATAAAACCACATGTATTAACTACAATAATATCTGCATCTTCTTCCTTATTGACAATATTGTATGCATTTTTTTTTAATATTCCTATTGTATTTTCTGTGTCTATTAGATTTTTACTACATCCGAAGTGATACAAAGCCTACTTTCATTTTTAGTTCTTCCCTTTCTACAAAACTGTGAGTTTTTTTACTTTTTACTCTTTATGACTACATATATGTTTTCTTGTTAATTCCATTAAATCTAATTTTGTAAATCCCTCAATTTGCGTTTTACTTCTATCTTTTTTTAATTCTTCCTTTAATATTTTTTGTATTTCTTCTTTATTCTCTTTTTTGTGCATATCAATATAATCTATAATTATAATTCCACCTATATCTCTTAGTCGTAGTTGTTTTGCTATTTCTATTGTAGCTTCTTTGTTTACTTTGAAGACAGTTTGTTCTACGTCTTTATTTCCTGTATATTTTCCTGAATTTACATCTATTGCTGTTAAGGCTTCTGTCTTATCTATAGTTATAAAGCCTCCACAGTTTAACCAAATTTTTCTATTTTCTAATTTGTCTATTTGTTTTTTTATTTGATATATATCTAGTATATCCTCTTCTTCTTTTAGTTCTATATCTATTTTTTTGTATTCTACATTTTCTTGCTTTAATTTTTCTATTCTTTCAAATTCTGTTTTAGTATTTACTGTAATTTTGCTTATTTCTTTATTTGCAAAATCTATTAACATCTTTTCAACTATATCTTCACTTCTGTATAATAATTTTGGGTTATTTAAATTTGGATCAATACTTGTTTGTATTATATTTTTCCACTTTTCTTGAATCTTTTGTATATCTTCAATTATCTCTGTATCTTTTCCTTGTGCTGATGTCCTTATTACTGCTCCATTTTCCTTATCTAAATTTTTTCTTACTAGTTCAATTAGTCTTTTTTGTTCTTCCACATCTTCTATTTTTTGTGAAATAGTTATTATATTTGTATTAGGCATTAATACTATATATTTGCTCGGCAAGTTTATATGTGTTGATACTCTTGCTCCTTTATTTTCATTACTATCCTTTTTTACTTGTACTAATAACTTTTTTCCAACTTTTGCTACATCTGATATAGTTATTGTATCTTCATATTTTTCTTTTTTTTCGTCTATTTTAGGTAGTATATCTTTTAGATGAATAAAACTACTTTTTTCTGTACCAAGGTCTACAAAAGCTGACTGCATTCCTTTTACTATATTTTTAATTATTCCTATATAAAGGTTTCCTTCTTTTCTTTTTGTTGTACTGTCTTCTTTATAATATTCTACTAATTTTTCATTTTCTACTAATGCTATTTGTTTTGTTTTATCTTGCTCTTGTATTATTATTTCTGTCATTTTTCTCTTCCTTTTCTTTAATTATATTTGTTCATCGCCTTGTCTACACCATTTTTTATTATTTCAATTATTGCATCTCTTGCTAAAGTTGTTCCTTCTTTTAATTTAAGTCTATCTTTTTCTGGTATTGGACCTATTACATAGTTTATTAAGTCATTTTTGTTTTCAGGTGATCCAATTCCTACTCTTACTCTTGTAAATTCTTGTGTTCCCATGTGTTGTATAACTGATTTCATTCCATTATGTGTTCCTGGTCCTCCTTTTTTTCTTATTTTGATTATTCCTGATTCTATGTCTATATCATCATATATTATTATTATTTCTTCTTTTTTTATTTTATAAAAATCTATTGCTTCTATTATTGATTCTCCACTTAAGTTCATATATGTTTGTGGTTTTAATAATATTATTTTTTTATTGTCTATTTTTCCTACTCCATAGATTCCTTTGAATTTTTTTTTGCTTATTTCTATATTGTATTGCTCAGCCAATTTGTTTATTGTGTTAAATCCCATGTTATGTCTTGTATTGCTATATTCTTCTTCTGGATTTCCTAATCCTATTATTAAATGCATTTTTATTTCTCCCTCTTTTATATACTATTTTTTATTTTAACACAAATATATATTAATTGGAAAGGAAAATTTCAGATTTTTTTATATTAATCAATTTATAGTTAATATTTTTACTTAATATATAGTATTAATCTAAAACCAAGTGGCATATCTGTATAACCAATAGGTACATAGGTTCGATAACAAGCTGGATAAGTTGTGTTTTTGGCGTAAAAATTTCCTCCACGGTAAGATGTATAACCTATTGAACCAGCTACCTCTTGTACATATTCTGATAAATTTCCTGCTATATCATATAGATTTTTCTTTTTAGTTTCCTCAGTTGAGCCTGTTGTTAATATTGTATAATATCCTGAATATTTATTTGTTCTACTAGTGTTTTCTTCCCAAGCTGATGCACCTGAACCATCTCCATTTATTAAATAATATTTTCCGTCACAATTATTTAAGGTTATATTTTTGTAATTTCCCCAGATGCAATTTGCCTTTAAGTCTGTATATTTACTTGAGTCTGCTGTATTTATCTCACTTTTATCTTTTTCCTCACTTATAAAATTTAGCATTACATCATATTGCGTTCCTGTTACAACACCACTATACACATAATTTGTATTATACATTCTTTTTGACATAGTTTCTGCTATTTCAGAACTCACATAATGATATGGAATTTCCTTTGCCTTTGACGTTGGTTTACTTTCTTCTGTTACATTTTTTATTGCATACCTATCATCTACCCAACTTGTTGTTTTTTCATCTCCTATTTTCTTTCCATTCTTTAAGGTTACCTCGCTTGTTCCTGCTTCATATCTAGCTATATAAAATCCTTCATATTTTCTTATTTGGGCTTCTTCTCCATTATTTGTTCTAGAATCATAGGATGTATTTGTATATCCCCAATTATATTTTTTATAATTTTCTATACTACATGGTATCCATACAAAT
>CAMXQV010000065.1 GCA_947245515.1 uncultured Clostridium sp.
ATTTATTATAACATGTCCTTATTTTTTCTGTCCAAATTATTATAACCTATCCAATAAGAAAATATTTATATTTAGCATAGTTTCGCCTATAGTTTATAAATAAAAATTGGAAGTAAAAGATTATGAAAAATGAAAAATTAAAAAAAGAATTTACAGATGAAAAGACAGGAATAAGTTATACATTAGTTGGTAATTATTATCTTCCCAACTTAACTTTGGAACAAGAAGAAAAAATTACACTTAACAAATATGGATTATTAAGACTAGATTATTTGAAAAAGCATAAAAAAGCTGATTATATAATATTGTTTATGAATAAAGAACTTCATAAACATTTACGAGTAATACAAGAATTAGCTCAAACAAGAGTAAATGAATTAATAGAGCAATTAAAGGCTAACAGTGATTTAACAGAAGATATGAAAAATACTGATATTCTCTATTGGGTTGGAACAATGAATGCAATTAAAAATCAAGCAGAAGAAATTGTTTTAAAAGAACTAATTTATGTATGATAAAGTTACTCTACTTTCAAATATAAATGCCTTTAAATTGATTTTGGAGCTTAATTGAATAGGAACAAATTAACTACTTATGGTTTTAAAACTATGAGTAGTTTTTTTATGTTCAAAAGAGAAATGCAACACCTCTTAAAAAGTGTTTGGTGTGATGAGCCGATGCTATAAAGTTCATTCGTATTTGTGTAAATGGTCTAATTATACAAAATGCGTGAGTGAGATTTTAGAACACAGACTCACAATAATAAAAGAGTATTCGGTGGCAAAACTTGAAATGGATTTGTAATTGTAAAAAGTTTGGGCAAGTATGAACAAGATATTTTAATAATATCAGCAATTATAGTAGCAAAGCTACTTACTAGACTACCTATGAAATGAGGCGAATGACCGACGGTTTCTGATATAGGTGTAATAATTCTCTTATTTGCATAAGGGGATATTACACCTATTTCTACTTTAGCTCGTTCCCTCTGGTTTCTATATTTATTTGCCATAGAGCGTGGAAGTTTGAAACCGAGCAAGGTTTCAAAGAGCAAAGAAAAATTTATTTTTTCTTGCTCTTTTTCAATAAATGCAGATATGCAGTTTATTGAAAATCTAACAAATGAACTTGTCATTTGTTAGGAAAATCAAAAGTGCGAGTAGCAATTTTGATTTGGGTTGTAGGGTTTCCCTGCCACACAGATAAACTTTGTTTGTCTAGTGTGTTAGACAAGTAAACTTATTTTGAGAAAGGAGCGTTGGAGAATATGAGTTACGCTATCGTAAGAAATGAAAAATTAACACGAGCAGAAATAAACGGAAAAGGCACTCATAATGATAGAAAAGCAAAAAATCATTCTAATAAGGATATTGATCCTACTAGAACACATTTGAATTATTATATTAAGAAAAATGAGTTCACATACACAAAAGAATTTGATAAATATATAAAAGGAAATAATTTGAAAGGTCATCTTCGTAGTAATAGCATTATAATGTGCCAAATGATATTTACTTCCGACCAAGCATTCTTTGATAAAATTGGAGAAAAAGAAACTAAACGATATTTTGATGAATGTTATAAATTTATCTGTAATTACAAAAATCTAGGAGAAAAGAATATAATATCAGCTGTAGTACATCTTGATGAAGGAACACCACACATGCACTTAATGTTTGTTCCTGTTGTTCATACAAAAGATAAGGAAGGTAATAAAATTGATAAAATATGTGCTAGAGATTTTTGGAAAGGTCGAGATAGTTATAGAAAACTACAAGATTCTTACTTTAATCATGTAAAATCAAAAGGCTTTGATTTAGAAAGAGGTATGTTTGTTGAAGATACTAACAGAAAACATTACACCATTGAAGAATATAAGAAGATTACAAATTATGATAATACTAAAAAACTTTTAAGCGAAATGAAACTTGAATTACCAGAAGTTCCAGATATAACTGCTATTGGTAAATTTACATTAAAAAGAGATGAAAAAATATTAGAAAAAATTATAAAACCTAAAGATGATTTGATTAAAAAATTATATAAAGAAAATCTCTCTTTGAATAAGGAATTATCAAAGCAGTCTAAAGTTGTTAATGAAGCTGAAAAATATCAAAAGGAAAGAGATTCTATACTTGCTGATAATAAAGAACTTCATAATACTGTTAAGAATTTAGAATATGAATACAAAGAAAAGAAGAAAACACTTGAACACGAATTTGAAAATAAATCATTTAATTTGGAATGGCAATATAAAAATAAAGTTCATAAGTTAGAAAAAGAAAATAGTCATTTGAAAAAAGTAATTGATAAATTTAAAGAAACTACTAAGAAATTTATAAAATGGATTTGCAAGAAATTTGATTTACCTTCTGAAGATGAAATTATTAGAGATTTTGAAAAAGAAACTCATACTTTTATTGATGCCGAAAAACAAGTCAAAAAGGAAGAACATGATAAAGAATGGGATTTACAAATATAAAGGTTATTTTAGCAATAACCTTCATATTTATAATTATCTAGTAATATCTTTATCTTTTAATTTGTCCAAATAATAATTATAATCTTCATTTGTTAATACAATTTGTCCTAAATTTTTAGACATAATATCCTCATAGCTTTTGACAAAATTTCTTTTTATAGACCTCATAACTCCATTATGTGTTATAATTAAAATTCTTTCATTACCTTTATATGTATTAAAAAGGCTTTCTATAAAATTGCAAACTCTTTTATCTACTTGTGCTGTTGTTTCTGCTCCTGGTGGAGTATATTGTCCTGCTCTATATAAAGCTACTAAATTTTTATCAAAAGTTTCTTTTTTCTTTCCTTCCCATTCACCTATAGAAATTTCAATTATTCTTTCATCTATAATTGGGATACTATTAGGTATGATAGCGTCTAAAGTTTGCTTTGTTCTTTTTAGTGGAGAACAATAGATGTAATCAAAGTTTTTTTCATCATCTTTCAAAACCTCTTTTGCTTTTTCAAATCCTTCTTTTGTTATGTTGCAATCTGTTCTTCCAGCAAAAATTCCTGCTTTATTTAATTCTGTTTCTGCATGTCTTAAAAACATTAAATTTGGCATATAAAAAACTCCTTATTATTATAATTCTGGTTCTATAACTCTCTTTGTATAATCAAAATCTCCGTATTTAGTTCGTGCAAACAACTGATGCATTTGTCCATATATTGTTCCAGGACATCGGTCTAAAACAGTTTCTATATGTTGCTTTACATGTTCTGTATCCATATTATTTGTTCTAACAGTTACATCATTTCCAATATTAATACTTTCACCTTTTTTAAAATACTTATTTCCAATTAATATTCCATTATCTATATATTCAATTGTATCGCCACTATTTTTTAACATAACTCCACATCCATGCGGTGTTAAGGTAATTTCTTTATTACTTAATTCAACAGTATTTGGAGCTGTTAAGTTAGGATGAACTAAAAAAATATCATTTCCAGGTGCAGTTAATAAAGTAAAATCTTCTTGTTCCCATTGGCACCCTATACATACAGCATTATTAGTAGGCATTCCATAATGACTTAAATTAATAACTTCTTCTTCTGCTAATTCACCTAGAACTGTTTTACAAAAATATCTATTTCTATCTTTATTTATTCGTTGCAACATATTAGCTAATTCTGAAAATTGAATCGCTTTTTTTCCATAGATATACCTTAAATATCGATTTTCTTTGTCATCATACATTGTTTTAATATCATCATAATACCAGTTGTCTTCTATAGGATATAATCCATATTTTAAATTATCCTTTTTTAGTTCTATTGCAGAGGCATGAACTATCATATATTGCCCTTTCGCAAGTTCTGAATTATCATCATTTTGTTCGGCTAAAATTGCAAAATGATTACCTACATTATAATTCCAATAAAATTTATCTGATTTTTCTAAATCAATTGAATCTAATATTTGTGATGGCAAATGTGTGGAAACATATTTTAAATATGTTTCTCTATTTTTCATAACATTATCTAATCTTTTTTGAAATTCTTGAACAGTTATCTTTTGATTTAGTTTGTAAACTGTAGTACCACAAACATTTACCGTAGTATCTACTGGAACAAATGGAACATCAGAATTCCAAGAATAACAAGCACCTGTATAAAAACCACCTAACATTCTTGTTCCATTTTGCGCTATCCCCAAATCTGGCATTGCATATATCATACTTTCCTTTTGTATTTCAGATAACTCTGTTCCAACTTTGCTTAATAATCTGGATGTTGTTTCCAAGTGTTTTAATATTTCTTTTTGAGTATTATCATTCAATGAAAAATTTGTTATCATATTCTTTACCTCTTATTCTATCTCAATTGTCTCATCAATTTCTAATATTTCATATTCCACTTCATACTTTTCAAACATTTCTTTAATAAAATTATAGTCTGGTGGAAATGCTGGATTATCCATGTGAATTGGTATTGTTAAAACTGCTTCTACTTCTTTTGCATATAATGCTACTTCAAATGCAGACATTGTTAAGCCATGTCCTGTTACTGGAACGCACAAAATATCTGCTTTATATTCGTTTTTAAAACAGATAGTATCACTAGTTGTATATAATCTATTTTTTCCATCATCTATGATATAGCCAACATTTTCATATATTTCTTTTGCACCTTTTAATAATGGTTGATATCCATGTATTGCATGTACTACTTCTATTTTTATATTTTCTAATTCAATAACATCATTTTCTTTTATAATGTTTATATCTAATGTTTTATTTGCTTCTAAAACTTCTTTTGTTGAATATATTTTTATATCTTTGTTTAATTTTTCTAATACCTCTGTATTACAATGGTCTGGATGCTTATGTGTTATTAGAATAATATCTACATTGTTCCATTTTTCAAAATACTCATCTTTATATTTTAATGTTCCTGGATCAATTAATATCTTTTTTCCTTTTGTTTCAACTAATAAACAAGATTGTGGAAATTTTGTAACTTTCATATAAAATTTATCCTCCTATAAAATTTATTTATTATCTATTTTTATCTTAATTATAGCATTTAAAATTATAACACAATTTTATTGAGTTTACAATATTTTAGCTCTGTCATATCTCTATCATTACTCTGTCAATTTATATTTCTTATTTGGCGATTTTTCATTGTCATCAGTAGTTTCAATCTTGTTATCTTGAAGAAATTTTCTTAAAATTCTTCTAACTGTACTATCAGATAATTCTGTTTGCTTTATAATATCTTTTGCACCTATAATAACATTCTTTTTTATACATTCTAATACTTTTATTTCGTTTTCAGAAAGTAGTAATATAGATTTATCTTTCATTTCTTTTGAATTATTCATTTCATCTATTGTATTATCAATCATTTTTAGCATAAATTCTATAAATTCAGTTGATTCTCCAGCATTATTACAATTTTGAATTGCAGTATAATATTCTTCTTGATTTTTCTTTATCATACTTTCAATAGGTAAATAAGTAAATGCTTTTTCCCAATTTGATAAAATTGCAGTTTGCCATATTCTTGCAGTTCTTCCATTTCCATCGTGAAATGGGTGTATAAATACAAATTCATAATGAAATATAGAAGATAAAATAAGTGGATTTATTGTGTCTTTAACTTCATTCATCCAATTAAATAAATTCTCCATCAAACTTGGTACTAATCTCTGTGGTGGAGCCATAAATATTTCAATATCTCCATCATAAACAGCCTCGCCATGATTTCTAAATTTACCTGCATCTTTTTCAACTAAAAAAGTTAATATTCCGTGTATTTTCTTTAAGTCATCTACAGAATAAGGATTTATTTTATTAATTTGTTCATAAGCTTCATAAGCATTTTTAACTTCTTGAATGTCTTTTTGTTCTCCGAATTACAGGTTTTCCATTTATTACATCTTCTACTTGAAATAATGATAATTGATTATTTTCTATTGCTAAAGATGAGTGTATTGACCTTATTCTTGATTTTCTTCTTAATTCTGGGTATCTATTTAAACTCTCAAAATAGTTTGCTTCTCCGATTTTTTTCATTATGTCTGATACATAATTTAACATTTTATCAGTAATTTTATATGGTGGATAATTTATTTCCATATTTGACCTCCAATTTTGCCACCACTGGTGGCAATTTTCATTTATTCTTTATTTCTTGCTCTACTCTTATAAACATTTTCTTGATTTTTACAGCTAAATGTATCATATTCGGTTTTGGGATTTGGTGCTGTAAATGCTTTTCCACAATGTTTACAAAGTTTCAAATATTTCTTTTCTTCTATTGCAAATAATTTAAAATCTTCATCTATGTATTCTTTCAAACTTCTTACATGTATTGTAATTCCGTTATATTCTAAATTAGTTCTAATATGGTTTGATTCTAACTTTTGAATTAAATAATAATCTATATGTTCTTTATTTTCTTTTTTTAGTTCTTTCAATATTTTATATAAGGTCTGTGCATAATCTACTATCATATCTGCTTGTTCATAGTATTTTTCATTTTTATAGTATAACTCGTTTAAATCTGGAGTAATAAATTTCTCCATGCTATGCTGACAAATAAGTTTATTACTTTTTTCTATTAGTTCTTTTATTTCATCTTTACTAGCTGTTGGAAAGAAGATTTTAAAATAATCTATTATGTTCATTGTATTAAAGCAATCATAATATTCTTTGCCTGTTACACTATTAAATTCTTTTAACAATACTTTTTTATCTAATGTATAATATCTATTTACTGGTAAATTATGAATTAATCCTAAAAGTCCATATTGATTTACAAATTTTAGTAATAAACTATCAGTTTCTTTATCATTTTCTAAAGATAGTTTTCCTAAATTTATAAAATCTATTAATGGTTTATCATTTTCTTCATAATCATCAAAGCTAATTAAACTATAATTCATATAACTATTGCTATCAAACTTTGGTACAACATATTTTATATCGTTTATAACTTTTATTTCATATTCTTCAAATTTTGGTAATGATTGATTATTAAAGCCATATTCTAAATCAAATCTCATATTTTTCTCCAATCTAAAAATTTTTTCAAAAATTTTATAGTAATATATTGACAATGATAAAATATTACAGTATAATTTTAAATATGTAATATATTTATATGTCGTAAATATTACTTTTATCTTTTAAAAAGTTAATACTTCGTATCTATAAATAGATTACACCAAAATATAATAAATGTCAACACATATACAAAAATAAATAGCATTATATGGGATTTTTATGCCTAAAATAATGCAAGTAAAAAATATTAGTACATATTTAAAGGGAAGGAGGTTTTTAACATTGAATAAGAAAGGTGAAATTTTAAAATTGTATTATGAAGAGCATTTAAAACAACGAGATATTGCTCAAAAAGTTGAAGTTTCTCAAGGTTATGTATCACAAGTTATAAAAACTGATAAAAGATATAATGATAATAGAGAAACTAAACACAAAGCATCTATAATTAAAAAAGCAAATTATAATAAAGAATATTATAAAACTTATAAGCGACCAAAAAAAGTTGATAATTCATATCAAGAAATGCAAGCACAACTTGAAAAAGATATTGCTGAATTATCTTATTATCATAGCTATAATATGTCTGATTATGATTTTGTTAAATGCAATTCAAGTGCTTATCATAGAAATAGCAAAGGTAATTTATCATTAGTAAATGGATTAACAGTCGGATTTGATGTTCCTAGAACGGTAAATATGAATATCAAAGTTCCAACTCAAAGGTATAAACACAAATTTTGTATGTGTTAGTAATATGTTATTTAAGACTTCTATTAAATAGAGGTCTTTTTCTTTACATTTTAGAAAGAACAGGAGGAATTGTCATGGGTAAGAAAACAAAAAAGAAAGATGAAATAGTTATAATAAACAAATTTAAGGAAAACTCTGCTGAAGATGTAAGAGTTTCTATATCAAAGATTTTTGAAATGTTTTGCAATATGCAACTAACGAAAAAATAAGAAAAATACAGATTTTAGACAAAATTAGTTTCCACCTATAATTTAGGCTATTGCTTTTTATATTAAATCATGGTAAATTAAAAGCATAAATTATAAGGACCTGACCCGTTAACAAAATCAAAGATTTTGAACGGGTACCCCAGAACCTTGTAACTTACGTTATAGGTGGAACTTACTAAAGGAAAAGGAGGCAAAATTGCTAGTAAGTAACACAAAAGTATATAACTGTGCTTTATATTGTAGATTATCAAGAGATGATGAATTACAAGGAGAAAGCAACAGTATAACAAACCAAAAAGAAATTTTAAAACAATATGCAAAAGAAAATAATCTAAATATTTATGACATCTATGTTGATGATGGTATTTCTGGAACTACTTTTGATAGACCAGATTTTAATAGAATGATAAAAGACATTGAAGATAAAAAAGTAAATATGGTAATTGTAAAAGATACTTCAAGACTTGGTAGAGATTATATAAGTTTTGGAGAATATATTGAAAAATACTTTCCAGAACATCAAGTAAGGTTTGTATCTATTATAGACAATTATGATTCCGAAATTGATAATGGAATTGCAGACACACTACCATTTAGAGCAGTATTAAATGATTTATATGCTAGAGATACTTCTAAAAAAGTAAAAGCTACAAAACATAGAAATGCTATCAATGGCTTATTCAATGGAAAGTTTGCACCTTATGGATATATGAAATCTCCAGAAAATTGCCATAAACTTATCATTAACGAAGAATATGCAAAAAATGTAAGAAGAATATATGACCTATATTTAGAGGGAAAATCATCAATACAAATTGCTTATATTTTTAATGATGAGCATATACCTACTCCCTCTCAAACAATGGGACAAGAGTATAGACTTTCTCCACTTTGGAAAACTGACACTATTAGAAGAATACTAAAAAACGAAATGTATATTGGTAATATGGTACAAGGCAAACAAACACAAATCAATTATAAATTAAAGAAAGCAATTCGTAACAAAAAAGAGGACTGGATTATTGTTCCAAATACACATGAGCCTATTGTTGATAAGGAAAAGTTTTATGCAGTTCAAGAACTTATCAAAAGCAGAGATAAAACAAGAACAAAATCATTAAATTTGTTGTTAAGAGGGCTATTATATTGTAAAGAATGTGGCAAAACATTAGGAGCTGGTACATCTCATTATAAAAATGGTAACTACACTCAAATTTATTTGCATTGTCGTACTTATCAATCATTACCAAAACTAAAACTTTGTACTCCCCATTGTATGAATTATACAAAATTAGAAAATGCAGTTATTGAAGAAGTACAAAATATATGCCGAGAATATTTAGATAGGAAAAAATGTAAACAAATTATTGATGATAACAATAACAATATTCAAAATGAAATTGAACTAAACAAAGAAAAAAGTAATTTAGCAAAAGCCATTGAAGTTTTAGATTTTCAAATAGAAAAACTATACGAAGATAAATTAAAAGGTCTTATAAATGACAATGATTTTTCAAGAATGTACGAGAAAAAAGTTAATGAAAGAGATTCTAAAAATAAAAAATTGGAAGAATTGAATACAGTCAAATTTGAAAGAAATGTTGTTGACTATGAAAAAATCATACAAGACTTTTTGAAAAAAGAAAACATCACAGCTTATATGCTAAATAGCTTAATTGAAAAAATTGAAATTGACCAAAATAAACAAGTAACTATTTATTATAAATTTGCAGATTTAAACACTTTGTCATAAAAAGATGTAAACTCGTCTTTATCACACACCAAATAGGTATTGTATAATTCTAATTGTGCGATTAGTTCTTCTAAATCACGAACTGAACGAGTAACTCTGTCTAACTTATAAGCTACAATGTAATTGATTTTCCCTTGTTTCATATCTGCTAACATTTCTTGAAATGCTGGTCTATCTTTAATATTTT
>CAMXQV010000066.1 GCA_947245515.1 uncultured Clostridium sp.
AAGTTTATCATACATTTTGTGTTTTTTGTAATATTTTTGTAATATGATTAAATTTTCCTGCTAAAAAATTGAAATATATTGACAAAAAAATATATATATGATAGAATAAAAAACTGTAATCCGCTTAGTCAAGGTACAAAAAGATTAATTAAATTTAATTACCTAGGTTTAAGGATTAGCGAGTATACAAATAAGGGAGGTGCATTTTAAATGTACGCAATAATCGAAAGTTGTGGAAAACAATACAAAGTAGCAGAAGGAGATGTAGTATTTTTCGAAAAATTAAATGCAGAAGAAGGAAAAAAAGTTACCTTTGATAAGGTAGTAATGGTATCAGAAGAAGGAAAAATACAAATAGGAAACCCATATGTAAAAGGAATAAAAGTAGAAGGAAAAGTAGTTTCACATGGTAAAGGTAAAAAAATCATTGTCTTCAAAATGAAAGCTAAAAAGAACTATAGAAGAAAACAAGGACATAGACAACCATACACAAAAGTAGAAATAACATCAATAAAAACAACTACAAAAAAAGCTACAGAAAAATCTGCTGAAAAAGTAGAAGCATAATAAATAAGAAGTTAATAAAGATACATAAAATAAAAAACTGAAAGGAGTGAAAAAAATGGCTCATAAAAAAGGTCAAGGTAATGTCAAGAATGGTAGAGACAGTGAATCTAAAAGACTAGGTGTAAAAAGAGCAGATGGACAATTTGTTTTAGCAGGAAATATATTAATAAGACAAAGAGGGACAAAAGTACATCCAGGAACAAATGTTGGAAAAGGTAGTGACGATACATTATATGCATTAATAGATGGAACAGTAAAATTTGAAAGAAAAGGTAGAGACAAAAAACAAGTAAGTGTTTACCCAATAGAACAACAATAATATAAAGTGAGTTATAAAAAACAAAAAAATCCTTGAATTTACATACGTATTTTCAAGGATTTTTAGTGTTATAATATACAACAATATGAGTTTCTTATTTTTTATTATATAATTTTTTATAAAAATAATATATTGGCAAAGAATGCAAGAGGATTATTTTACCATAGTTTTTAAATAAAAAATATTTACATTTTTTAGATAATATAGTATAATTTAACAAAATATAAATAAAAGAGAGAAAATAGGGGGAAAAAATGGCAAAAATATTAGAAGATATATCAAGAACATTTAATGAATTTTTATTATTACCAAATTTAACAGATGAAAGATGTATACCAAGTAAAGTATCTTTAAGAACACCATTAGTAAAATATAAAAAAGGAGAAGAAGCAAAATATTATGCAAATGTACCAATGGTATCTGCAATAATGCAATCTGTATCAGGAGAAGAAATGGGAATTGCATTAGCAAGAGAAGGCGGAGTAGCCTTCATATATGGTTCACAATCAATAGAATCACAAGCAAAAATGGTTAAACATGTAAAAAGACATAAAGCAGGATTTGTAGTAAGTGATTCAAATGTAAAATCAGGAACACCCTTAAAAGAAGTAATTGAATTAGTAGAGAAAACAGGGCATTCAACAGTAATAATTACAGATGATGGAACATCAAATGGTAAATTTATAGGGCTTGTTACAGATAAAGACTATAGAATTTCTAGAGATGATATAAATAGTCCAATAGATAACTTTATGACACCAAAAGATAAAGTAGTATGGGCACATGAAGGTGTAACCTTAACAGAAGCAAACAATATTATATGGGAAAATAAAAAAGCATGTTTACCAATTTTAGATGGTCAAGAAAGATTAAAATATCTTGTATTTAGAAGAGATTATGAAGAAAGGAAAAACAATCCAAACTCCTTATTAGATGAAAACAAAAGCTATATTGTAGGAGCTGGTATTAACACAAGAGATTATGAGGAAAGAATTCCAGCCCTAGTAGAAGCAGGTGTAGACATGATATGTATGGATTCGTCAGATGGATATTCAGTATGGCAAAAAAACACAATAGATTTTGTTAGAGAAAAATATGGAGAAAGTGTTAAAATTGGAGCTGGAAACGTAGTCGATAGAGAGGGATTTATGTATCTAGCAAAAGCTGGAGCAGACTTTATAAAAATAGGTGTAGGAGGAGGCTCAATTTGTATTACTCGTGAAACAAAAGGAATTGGACGTGGGAATGCATCTGCCTTAATTGATGTTGCATCAGCTCGTGATGAATATTTTAAAGAAACAGGAATATATATACCATTATGTATAGATGGTGGAATAGTACATGACTACCATATAACAATTGCTTTAGCGTTAGGAGCAGATTTTGTTATGATGGGAAGATATTTTGCACGATTTGATGAAAGCCCTACAAGAGTTATAAAAAAAGGAAATGCTTTTGTAAAAGAATATTGGGGAGAAGGTTCAAATAGAGCAAGAAACTGGCAAAGATATGATATGGGAGGAGATAAAAAACTTTCTTTTGAAGAAGGTGTAGATTCCTATATTCCATATGCTGGAAGATTAAAAGACAATTTAGCAATTACAGTTGCAAAAATTAAATCAACAATGTGTAATTGTGGATGTATTTCTATTCCAGAACTACATGAAAAAGCAAGATTAACCTTAGTATCTGAAATAAGTATAACAGAAGGTGGAGCACATGACGTTATATTAAAAGAGATAGATAATCAATATAAATAATAAAAAACAAACTTAATAAATGAAAGAATTACTTAAGTAATGTAACATTTATTAAGTTTATTTTTTGCTTTTATTCATATAAATCATTTATAGATACATCTTTTTCCTCAAAATTATCTATGAAGCCTACTTTTGCCATTTGATCATTTACTCCTTGAATCCAAACACATCTATTTTGGTAATATACATCACATTTTTCTTTATTGTTTAAAATATAATTAATTCTATTTATATCCATAAAATCCCTCCTTTGTATATATTCAATTATATCCATCAACTTGAAAATTTATAACTATTTTTTATAAAATCTATTTAATCTAATTAAAAAGGCATAGACAATATTTAAAAAAATTAAATTAAATTTATTGTCTGTACTTGTACTTTTTCAATAAATATTATATAGTATTAGCAAAAAGAAGATTATATACAAAGAAAAATAATACTTATGATGTTTATAATAATAAATAAGTACAAAAAGAGGAGGATATTATGAAAATACAATACAAAGATAAAAAATTAGAAATTGAAAACGAAGCTACAATAAAACAACTATTAGAAAGTGAGATAAAATCAAGTGAACATGAAGTAGTTGCAGCAACCTTTAACAACAATTATGAAAACTTAAATTATAAAATAAAAAAAGATGGAGAAATAAAATTAATAGATTTATCAACAAAAGCAGGAATGAGAATATATAGAAATACGTTAATATACATATTAGGAATGGCTTTTGAAAGAGTATGTCCAAAAAGTAAAATGACAGTAAATTATCAACTAACAAATTCAATGTTTTGTGACATAGATAATGAAGAAGTAACAGAAGAAATAGTACAAAAATTAAATGATGAAATGAGAAACATAGTAGAAAAAGATTTGCAAATTAAGCAAGTAATAATGACAAGAGAAGAAGCAAAAAAATTATATGATGAAACAGACACATCAAAAGGAAGACTACAATATGACTTAGAAGAAAATCAAAAAATATACATGTATTATTGTGAAGATTACTATAATTATTGTTATGGAACACTTGCAGATAGAACAGGTGTAACCAAAATCTTTGAAATAATAAAATATAGTGATGGATTTTTAATGAGATATCCAAGTTCAAATGCACCTGAACAAATGCCAAAACTAATACAAACAAAAAAATTAGCATGGGCTTTAGACGAATATGATGATATCCATAAAATCCTAAATATGAATACAGTATATAAATTAAATATAGCAGTAGAAAATAATGATATAAAAGATGTAATAATGTTAGATGAAGCACTACATGAAAAGAAAATAGCAAATATTGCAGATGATATAGCCAAAAATAGAAATATAAAAATGATACTAATAGCAGGTCCATCATCATCAGGAAAGACAACTTTTGCACAAAGACTAGGATTACAATTAAGAATTAACAAGATTAAACCAGTAACAATATCAGTAGATAATTATTTTGTAGAAAGAAATCAAACACCAAAAGATGAAGATGGAAAATATGATTTTGAAAATATAGATGCAATTGATTTACCACTATTTAATGAGCATTTAACAAGATTATTAAATGGTGAAGAAGTTGAAATGCCAGAATTTGATTTCCTTGCTGGAACTAAACGTTATAAAGGAAAAAAACTTAGATTAGAAAAAGATGAAGTATTAGTAATAGAAGGGATTCATTGTTTAAATGATAAATTAACAAATAGTATTCCAAAAGACCAAAAATATAAAGTATATATTAGTGCATTAACAGTATTGAATATGGATAGATATAACAGAATATCATCAACAGACACAAGATTAGTAAGAAGAATTGTAAGAGATTATCAATTTAGGGGATATTCAGCGAAACAAACTATTGCAACATGGTATATGGTAAACAGAGGAGAAGAAAAAAATATATTTCCATATCAAGAAAATGCTAATGTAATATTTAATACATCTTTAATTTATGAATTAGGAGTATTAAAAAATATAGCAGTACCTTTGTTAGAAGAGATTACACCAGAAGAGCCAGAATATGCAGAGGCAAGACGTCTAATTAACATGTTAAAATATCTAAAAACTATACCAGCAGAATATGTACCAGCAAATTCTCTAATTAAAGAATTTGTTGGAGGAGGAAATTTTAAATATTAGGAGAAACAATGAATACAAGAAATTTTACAGAAATAGATGAACAATTTATTTGTGAAAATTGTGGAAAAAAAGTTCCAAAATTAAATTATTCATGTAGAAACCATTGTCCATATTGTTTACATTCAAAACATCTTGATATAAATCCTGGTGATAGGCTAGAACAATGTCATGGTGATATGGAACCAATAAGTTTGGAAATAAATAATAAAAAAGGTTACATTATTATTTTTAGGTGTAAAAAATGTGGAATAATTAGAAGAAATAAAGCTGCCAAAGATGATAATATGGATTTAATAATAAAGTTAAGTACTAATGGAGAATAAGTTACTTGAACAAATAATTCTTGATTTAATGACTTAAAGAATTATAGTAATTAAGGTTAAGAAAGATATAGAAAAGATTTATAGTAATAATATAAAAGTAAAAAAGTCCCAATATAATTATATTTATATGGGGCTTTAAAACTTAAAATTACTTAAACTTACAAAATTGAAAATTTGTAAACTATATCAAAACTCTAAATATCTCGATTTAAGTTACCATTAGTAAATTCTTTTCCCTCAAAACGTTTACCAACTTTTACAGTAGATATTATTTGATTTATCTCATCAATAGTTTCATCTAAAATATCAATTCTTGCATAATTTATAGAAAAATCTTTAGGACAAATTGAAGTAGTTTTACTATTAAAAATAGTAGTTACTGTTTGAATATTATCAGGTAAAACTCTAAAATTCATGTTTAATCTATCCCTTAAAAAATAAATATTAGATGTTTTGCAATTTTGCTTACACTCTGGATAACAGTTATCTGTGTTACCTAATATACAATAATTCATATGCAATAAAGGAATTTTGCCAAATACTATTAATTCTTTTTCAATATAATTATACTTACATAAATTAGATATTGTATTTCTGTCTAGCTCTGGAGATACTGTAAATTTACTAATTCCTAATTGTTTTAGTTCTAGCACTGTATTTAAGTTATAAATATTAAGGGTATAATTTGCAATTATTTTAAAATGTTTATTTAAATTCTCAAATAAATCAGTTAATAATTGAATATTACCTAAATTAGAAATTACAAAGCCCTCAATTTTATATTTATCTATAGATTTATGTATATTTGAGTAAAATAAGTTTCTATAATTTACTTTGATAATTGTAGGTAAATAAATATATGTTTTAAACCTTTTAGTAAGAAGTTTTAAGATATTTTCATATTTATTATTTTGAAAGTATTTTAGAGGAATATATAAATTATCAATATTTTCTAGTTTTGAATAATCATAATTTAAATTTAATAAATTTAATAATAAAGAAATTTTAGTATTATTATTGATATTTTCTTCTGCAAAATTTCTCATATTATCTAAAATATCATGTTCTTTAGTTGGTTTGTTATTTTTAGCTTCGAAGGTTCTACTTATATTGTTTATAATATAATTTTGTACATTTTCTAAAGCAGTTCTTCTTAATTCATTTAATATACTTAATTTAGGAATAAAGACATTATCATCTAAATCAATTTCTATATTTTTAAATTCATATGGGGTAGAAGAGGTTTTTGATATTTGTTTTATAATAGTTTCGGTATCTAATGGTTTATTTTTAGCTTCTAAAGGAATATAGTTTAATTTACATTTTATATTTAAATTTTTATATAAATCTAAATTACAATTACTTTTAACAGTTATAGAAATAGGTTGTTCTTTTTTTATTGATACTTTACAAATTAATGGGATTTTTTTATTCTCATTTTTATAACTTTCTTGTGCTTCTGAAATTAGAGACTTTGATGTCATTTTATAAATTTTGTCTCCTAATTTAATATTTCCTTTCATTCTACCAATAGTAACAGTTTGACCAATTTCTGTTGTAATAATATTTCTGTTATCCTCCATTAATTCAGATATTGTATAGGTTCCTGTTTCATTTTGTAAAGAAATTGTATCTCCAGTTTCTATTTTTTCTTTAAGTTTTAAGGTTATCAATCCTTTATTTTTATTATATTTTTCTACTATTCCTAAAAATAATCCCATGTTATTAGGCTTTTCTTTGTATACTAATTCTTTATTTGCTTCTTTATTTAAATGTCCACAAGAAAATAGACCTCTATTAAAAACTTGTAATAGTTGTTTTTTATCTTTTTCGTCAATAATGTATTCTTTTTTTGATAAAGCTAAATCTATATATTTACGGTAAATTTTTGTAACTGTTGCAACATATTCAGGAGATTTCATTCTTCCCTCAATTTTTAGACAATTAATACCTAATTTTATTAAAGATGGTATATAATCTAATCCACATAAATCTCGTGTACTTAATAAGTGACCACTATCTATTTTTTTGTTATTTTCTAATAATTCATAGGGTAATCTGCATGGTTGTGCACATTTTCCGCGATTACCCGAACGTCCTCCAAGCATACTTGAAAATAGACATTGCCCAGAATAAGATATACATAAGGCACCATGAATAAAAACTTCTATTTCTAGTTTTGTATTTTTACGAATATATTCGATTTCATCTATTGATAGCTCTCTTGATAAAACAACTCGTTTGAAACCATGTTCTTGTAGTTGTAAAGCACCATTTAGGTTATGAATTGTCATTTGTGTACTTCCATGAATTGGTAAATCAGGAATTTCTTTTATTATTTTTTTAGCTAAACCTAAATCTTGTACAATTATTGCATCTATTCCAAATTCATAGGCTTTTTTTGCTAAGTTAAAGGCATCACTAAATTCGTCATCTTTTATTAGGGTATTTAGCGTTAAGTTAGTTTTTACTCCTCGTATTTTGGCATATTGTATTGCAGATTGTAGTTCTTCTAAATTAAAGTTTTTTGCATAGGCTCTTGCACTAAATAAATTAGCACCAAAGTATACACTATCTGCACCATTTTGCACTGCTGCTTTTAAACCTTCTAAATTTCCAACAGGAGATAATAATTCTATCATGATAAACCTCCATATATAATTTACAATAATATTTTAACACAAAAATCTAAAAAAGAAATTAGTAAAATGAATAATTAAGATAAACTATTGAAAAAATATCACTAATTATGATATAAATTAAACAGATAATTAATAGGAGGATAACATAATATGAATGAATTAAACAGAGCAAGTAAAGAAAAACATAGTCGGAATAACACTAATAGCCTTGATAATCACGATTTTATTCTCTTATGACGAAAAATTAAAATGTAGTAATAGCAAAGGTTTCCTCCTACAAACAATTTAGTAATTTATAAATTGTCACATATTTAAAAGATGAATTGCCAAAAGTAATAATGCAAATTCATCTTTTTTTGAATTTATAATGAAAAAATTGAAAATAAATGCTATAATAATTTCAATACAGTTAATAAATTGTGCAGACATCATCTGCACAATTAGAAAGAGGAAGATATGAACGAATTAGAAAATATAGATAATATTAATATAGATGAGTTATATAATAGAATCGTTGTGCTGATAGAAAATGCAAAAAGAAATGTAGCTGTAAAAGTAAATAATGAAATGACTTTCTTATATTGGAATATAGGGAAAGATATAACAGAAAATGTGCTTAAAAATCAAAAGGCAGAATATGGTAAATCTGTAATAAAAAAATTAAGTAAAAAGCTAGTAATTGAATATGGAAGAGGTTATGGAGAAAGAAATATATTTAGAATGTTAAAATTCTATGATTATTTTCCAGATTTTGAAATTTTGTCGACACTGTCGGCAAAATTGAGTTGGTCACATTTTGTAGAATTATTACAGATACAAGATACTCTTAAAAGAGATTTCTATGCTACAATGTGTGCAAATGAACTTTGGGGAGTAAGAACATTAAGAGAAAGAATAGGTTCAGCTTTATTTGAAAGGACAGCAATATCGAAAAAACCAGAACAGACAATAATAAATGATTTACAATTATTAAGTAAAGAAAACAAAATGACTACAAATTTATTTTTTAGAGATCCATATATTTTAGACTTTTTGGATTTAAAAGATACATATAGTGAAAAGGACTTGGAAAATGCAATTTTAGGCGAATTAGAAAGATTTATTTTAGAAATGGGAAACGACTTTGCATTTTTAGCTAGACAAAAAAGAATAACAATAGATGGAGAAGATTATTATATAGACTTGCTATTTTATCACAGAAAAATGAAAAGGCTGGTTGTGATTGAGTTAAAGTTGGATAAATTTAGACCAGAACATAAAGGACAAGTGGAACTTTATTTGAAATGGTTGGATAAATACGAAAAAGCAGATGGAGAAGAGCCACCAATTTCTATTATATTATGTGCAACTAAAAATGATATGATGGCAGAATTATTAGAATTAGATAATAGTGGAATACACGTAGCACAATATTTAACGGAATATGTACCAAAAGAAATATTACAGAAAAAGTTTATTGATAGTATAGAAAAAGCAAAAATACAATTAGAACAAAGGAAAAATATTGAAGATGAAGAATAGTTAAATTTTGTCGACAGTGTCGACAAAATTTAAAAAAGTATAGCTTTAGATTTAGAAATAAGTCTAAGGCTTATTTTTATGGAAATTTTTTGCCTACATTAGTAGAGTATAAAAATTACACTACTAATAATTTAAAATGGCTAAAAGTTAAAAATAAAGCAAATAAACGAAAGAAGGTGAGGGAATGTCTAACTTAAATTTAAAAGGTATATGGATACCAATAGAAATATTAACAGATGAAAAATTAAGTGATAAAGAAAAAATCATATATTCAATAATTTTATATTTAAGCAAAGAAAATAACTATTGCTATTTAACAAACAAAACTATGAGTGAGTTACTAAATATATCAATAACCCAAGTATCAAAATTAGTAAATTCATTAAAAGATAAAACTTATATTAACATTGAATTGATATACAAAAAGAATAGTAAGCAAGTAGAAATGAGAAAATTAATACAAACAAGCAAAAACAAAGACACCTATTTAACAAAAGTTAAATACCCTCTCCAACAAAAATTTAATTCCCCTATTGAAGAAAAGTTTAAGGATAATAAATATAATAATAAAAATATAAATAA
>CAMXQV010000067.1 GCA_947245515.1 uncultured Clostridium sp.
TATTTTTCCGTTAATGTTTAGAAATTTTTGGGACATTTTCAAAAATTATTGACAATTAGGTAAGGCAATTACATAAAAATAATATTTAGATTGACATTTTAAATAAACAATATATAATAAATAAAATAACACATAAAACTATGACTAAAAAACCATTAATGAAAGGAAAGAAAATAAATGAAGAAAATAGAATTATTAGCACCAGCAGGATCTTATGAAAAAGCCAAAATAGCATTTCAATATGGAGCAGACGCAGTATACTGTGGAACATCATCACTATCACTAAGAACAAGAGCAGACATGGGGAATGATGACCTAATAAAAACAATAAAATATGCACACAGTATAGGGAAAAGAGTACATGTAACCTTAAATATATTTGCATGGGATGAAAAATATGAAGAAATAATAGAAATGGCAAAAATACTAAATAAAGAAAAGCCAGATGCAATAATTGCAGCAGATGGAGGAGTAATAGAAGTACTAAAAAAATACGCACCAGAAGTTCCAATACATGTAAGCACACAAGCAAATGTAGTAAGTTTACAAGACTGTTTATTTTGGCACAAAATAGGTGCAAAAAGAGTAATTATGGCAAGAGAGATGAATAAAGAACAATTAAAATACATAATGGAAAATAAACCAGAAGACTTAGAAGTAGAAATGTTTGGACATGGTTCTATTTGTTTTGCATTTTCAGGAAGGTGTTTTTTAAGTGACTTTTTATGTGGAAGAAGTGCAAACTTAGGTGATTGTAGTCAAAGTTGTAGATGGTCATATAATTTATATGCAGAAGAGCAAAACAATCCAGGACAATATATGCCAATAGAAATAAATGAACATGGGACAAGTATATTTTCATCAAAAGACTTATGCTTAATAAAAGAAATTCCAGAAATTTTAGAAATGGGGATAGACAGTTTAAAGATAGAGGGAAGATTAAAAACAGAATATTATATAGCAAGTGTTGTAAACTGCTATAGAAATGCAATTGATGATTATATGAAAAATCCAGAAAACTATGATTATACAAAATATTTAAAAGAAATAGAAAAAGTAAAAACTAGAGAATTTACTACCTTTTATTTTAATGACAGAAATAATAGAGATATCCAAGATTATAGTGGCAGACAGTATAATGATAACTACGAATTTGGCGGAAAAGTTGTGGAATATAGTGAAGAAAAATCTATAATAGAAATAAAGAATAAGCTTAAAGTAGGAGATAGATTAGAAATAATTGTACCATATCAGTTAAATTCAGTAGATTTTACAATAAATAAGTTATGGGACTCTGAAACAGATGAAGAAATTGATTCAATAAGTCCAGGAGTTAAAGGTCAACAAGTAAAAATAAGTTTACCCATAAAATGCGAAAAGGATTGGATAATAAGAAAAAGGAAGTAAAATAGAAGATAGGGGCTATCCTTAGTGTAGTTTAGATTATGAATTTAATTAAAAAGTAACTGTAAAACAATTACTTTTTAACACCTAAAAAATTAAAAATAATAAAACCTAAAATAACACAAAGTCCAAAAATTGCAGTTTCAACACCAAAAGACATTTCTGGAATTAAAACTAAAATAGAACCAAGAGTAAAACCAATAATGCTATAAAAAGTTTGAGCATAAAAATGGTTAAGCAGATATCTTGTTATTTTCATAAAAATAAGTCCACCAAGAACAAGACCTATTGCTAGAGGTATTAAAAAAGGTAGATATACAGTTGACACAGAAGTTAAATAAATAGGGTATACACCTAATAACATTAAAATAATAGTATTACTTACTCCAGGAACAACAACGCCAATAGACATTAAAAAACCAGATAATATTAAATAAAAAATATTTACACTATTAGAACTTTCAATAATATGAAAGTTCTTTTCTAAATATACAGAAAATAAGCCCAAACAAAAGGCAACTAAGGTATAAAAAATATAATGTAATCTAAATTTTTTCTTTTCCTTAACATCTTTTATTAAAGATGGAATACTAGCACAAATAAGACCAATAAAAAGAGCTTTGGTTTGTAAAGGAAAAGCATATAAAAAATAGTTAATAAGCTTGCTAAAAATTAAAACACCTATTCCAGCACCTAATACTAAGGGAAATAGAAATTTTAAATTTTCTTTTGGAGCTTTAAAGAAATCTAAAATACTATTTAGTAATTTTTCATAAATTCCAAAAATCACACAGAAAACACCACTACTAATACCAGGTAAAATAGCACCTGAGCCAATACATATTCCTTTAAAAATATTTGTAAGCATATTCATTTTTAATCTAATTCCTTCTTCTATATTTTTCTTATTATATTCAATAATACTAAAAATAGACTAATAAAAATATTTATATGGTCAGGCACATTTCATTTTTTTACTACATATAATTGCGATATATAGAAAAAAATGGAGGTGCAATTATGTTTTCAGCACTTTGTATGACTGGAATTATGGGATTTATAGAGTTCTTAAAGTCAGCAGTTTTTGTTGTACGGATATATTCAAGGAAGTAATTTATTTCCAGAACCTTTATCATCAGAGGAAGAAAAAAAATGCTTAGAACAAATGTCAGAGGGAGATGAGGAGGCTAGAAATATTTTAATAGAAAGAAACTTAAGATTAGTTGCTCATGTTGCTAAAAAGTATAGTACATCTAAAGTTGATCAAGAGGATTTAATTTCTATAGGAACAATTGGATTAATTAAAGGGATTAATAGTTTTAAAGTTGAAAAAGGAGCAAGACTTTCTACATATGTTTCAAGATGTATTGATAATGAAATTTTAATGCATTTGAGGGCTACTAAAAAGTTAGGTGCAGAAGTTTATTTAAATGAACCTATACGGAAAAGATAAGGATGATAATGTGGTAACTTTGCAAGAAGTTTTAGAAAATAATGAAAGAAATATTGAAGAAGAAGTTGATGTTAAAATGAAAGTAAAGTTACTATATGAAAAGATGAAGGATACTTTAAAAGATAGGGAAAAAGATATTTTGGAATTACGTTTTGGTTTGGGTGGTCATAAACCTAAAACACAAAATGAGATTGCAGATATGATGGGAATTTCACGTTCATATGTATCAAGAATAGAAACAAAAGCTATTGGAAAGTTAGCAAAAGAAATAAAAGAATAAAAAAGTAAGAAAATTATGTAATTTGAATATAAAACAAAAAGATAGATAGAATATTTGATAATGGTTTATTTTATCTATTTTTTTATGTTTTATAACTTAAAATATATATTAAAAGAAGGAATAATTTATACAAGCTATTGAAAAAATATAAGTAATTATGTTATAAATAAAATAAATTTAATAGTAGGAGGACTACATAAAATGAAAAAATTAAAAAGCAAAAAGCTTAGAAATAACTTAATAACTTTTGTGATAGTAATAATAATATTGGATAGGAGGATAATATAAATTGGACAAACAAGCTGGATTAAATAAAGAAAAAAGTAATCGGAATAACTGTAATAGCTTTAGTGATAGTAATAATAGTATTAATAATATTATCAGCAATAACGATAATAACACTGACAGGAGAAAATGGATTAGTAAATCGAGCAAAAACAGTAGGAGAAGAAAATAAATATGCAACAGCAGAGGAAAAAGTAAAATTAGCAGTAATTGCATCAGTAGGAGAAAATGCAAACTTAGATAAAGCTTTACTAAAAGAAAATGTAAATAATATAGAAGGTTTACAGAGCCAAGTAAGTGAAATAAATTATGATTTAACAATAATAGTAGATGGTTACGAATTTAAAATAACAGAATTAGGAAAGGTAACAGGTACAGGAGTAGTAAATAAATTACCAGAGAATACGCCAACAACAGATGCAGGAACAGAAGTAGCAATAAAAGACAGTTGGGGAACAGAAGCTATGAGAGTAGTAAAAACAGAAAATGGAGAAGAAAAAGAAATAACAAAAGTAGCAACAGTATATGCAGTATCAGGAGGAGAAGGAGAAACAGTGCCAGTACCATATGGTTTTTATTATGTAGGAGGAACAGTAAATTCTGGAGTAGTAATATCAGATAATGCAAAGGATAAAAATAAATATGTGGGACAAGAAGATGTAGGAAAAGACTTAGAAGGAAATCAATTTGTATGGATACCATGTAGTATAGAAAATTATAAAAAATATAATTGGGGATATGAAGCAACAACCTTTAATAAAATCACAAATACAGCAGAGGAAATACAAATTAAAAAGTATGGAGGTTTTTATGTAGGGAGATATGAAGCTGGAACAAGTCAAGTAATTTTGAAAAATGGAAAGAAAATAGGTGATGAAAGACTAACAACAGGTTGGCAAAATAATAGTTATACAATAGAAAAAGTAACAGAAGAAAGTAAACCAACAACAAAGGCAAACGAAATACCATATTATCATGTAAGTACTGAAATAGCAGAGACCATGTCAAAAAGAATGTATGATACAAATTATGTATATAGTGGGTTAATAACAGGAACACAATGGGATGTAATGATTAATTTTTTGAGTAATGAAACGGATAAAAGTGAAGTAAACGCATTAGACGCAAGTAAATATAGTGATTTGAAAGCAGAAAGTACATGGGGAAATTATTATAATACAACCCTAAACAATTGTGAAGGGAAATATTGTAACTTTAATGAACATGGTTCTATGATATCAGATTGGGAAGAAAATACAACAAAAACGAACAGAGTATCAGCATTTACTTTATTAACAACAGGTGCAACAGAGGAGGTAAAAAGGAAAAATCTATATGATGTAGCAGGAAACTTATGGGAGTGTGTACAAGAAACAGCTGGGACAGCAGGAACACATTACTCAATTCGTGGGGGTTGTTGTTTTAATCCATATGCTGTAAAATGTGTTTGTTGCCGTGATTATATTAATTTTACTGAAGCTAATTGTAGCCAAGGCTTTCGTCCAGTACTTTATATATTTTAAACAAAGATTAAAAAAATATAGAATGAGAATATAACAACACTTTTTAGAAAAAGTTGTTGCTTTGGAAACAAAAATTTTGCTTCTAAAATAATTTATTAAAATTCCATATAAAAAACTTGAAAAAATATGTCTAAATATGTTATATTTAAAGGAGTAAAAATAAAGGGGGAAAATAAATGAAATATGAATTAATTGGTGAGACAGTTCCAGCAGTAGAAGTAACCTTAAATCAAGGAGAAGCAATGGTATCACAAAATGGTGGTATGTCATGGCAATCAGAAGGAATAAAAATGGCAACAAACACAAATGGTGGTATAATGAAAGGGCTAGGAAGAATGTTAGCAGGAGAATCTATTTTTATGAATAGTTATACAGCAGAAAAAGATGGAGCAAAAATAGCCTTTGCATCTACAGTCCCAGGTAAAATAATGGCATTAGATTTAGGAGAATATCCAAATGGAATAACCATGCAAAAAGGAGCATTTTTATGTAGCCAACCAACAGTAGACTTAAAAATGGAATTTACAAAGAAAATATCAAGTGGTTTCTTTGGAGGAGAAGGTTTTATTTTACAAAAAGCTACTGGAACAGGAACAATATTTATTGAAGTTGATGGAGATGCTATAATAAGAGATTTACAACCAGGAGAAGTACTAAAAGTAGATACAGGTAATGTTGTTGCCTTTGAAAAAGGTGTTTCATATGAAATTGAAACTGTAAAAGGGTTAAAAAATATATTTTTAGGAGGAGAAGGATTATTTTTAACAAAATTAGTTGGACCTGGAAAAGTAATAATTCAAACTCAAAACTTTAATGATTTTGCTGGAAGAATTTTAAGTAGGATGCCAAGATAAATTAAATAATAAACTATAGTAAAAATAATAAAGGTATTAGGGATTATTTCTTAATACCTTTATTATTTTTACTTTGCATATACATTTTTATTTATTTTCAGGAAAAATCTTGAAAATAAAGTATAAATGTGATATAAATGTAAACTAAGTATTATTCCAAAGATAAGCAAATAAGATATATTAATATTAGATGGAGGAGATATATGGAATCAAAGATAATTTTAAATGAGTACATCAAAGCAGATATAATATCTGATATACTTTCACAAAGTATAGAAGCGACAAAAAAAAGGATAAAAGAAGAAAACTCACAAGAAGCAAAAGAATTATTAGAAAAACTATTAGAATATGATAAAGAAGTCCAAAGAGGAAATAAAGAAGTAATGAAAAAGATTTTAAAAGGAGAAATTTAAAATGGAAGAAGACAGAAAAGCAATTATTACACAAGATAAATGTGAGGGAATAACAAATTATGAAGAAATGAAGAGATTATGTGAAGAATTACAACCAGAAATAGTAGACCAAATGCTTACTAAATATAAAAATGAAATATTAGAAGGAAAAGAAAAATCAAAATCACCAAAATTATATATAGTAGGTGGTCAAAATGCTTCAGGTAAATCAAAGTTAATAAATGAATTAATACAAGTAAATGATGCAAAAGCAGTATCTATAATAATAGATGACATGAAAGCGCATCATCCATTTAGAGAATATATTGATAAAAATTTTCCAAATGAATCTGAGGAATTATTACATATAGCATGTTTTGATGTATTTAATAAAATACTAACAGTCTTATTAAAAGAGAAGTATGATGTTATAATTGAAAGAACCTTAGGAGAAAAAGAAAAGATTAAACAATTTATAGAAGAACCAGCAAATTATAATTATGATATTGAAATAAATGTAACAGCAACACATGAAATAAACTCTCTGTTATCATCACTAGAAAGATTTGTATATGAGTGTCAACTAAAAGATGAATTCGAAAAGAATAAATCTAATTTAAAAATTGCTCCTAGACCAATTGCTTTAGAACATCATGATAAAACTTATAAGAATATTTGTGATGTATTACAAGTAACAGAAAATGGATATTTTAAAGATAAAAAAGACCAAAAGGTTTATCCTAAAATTTCTGTATGGGATAGAACTCCAAACAGACCAACTAATATATATGTAACAGGAGACAACAGATATTCATGTGTTAAACAAGCTATGTATGATGGAAGAGAAAAGGACTTAAGAAGATGTAAATCAGATAAAGAGTATGGATTTAAACCAAGAGTTGAAAGTCTTAAATTAGAATTAGAAAGTGCATGTCCTAATAGTACACTAGAACAATATAAAGGATATTGTAAGAAGTTCTTAGATGAAATTGAAAGAAGAGGAGAAATTTATATAAATAAAAATATACAAAAAGAGCAATAAGAAATAAAATAAATAACCTTAAGAAAAAAATCAAAAGATACATGCTAAATTTATTAAAATACAATAGTATTAGTTATAAATAAAAATTAAATAAGTAAAAAAACATATAATAATGTAAAAATATGGAAATTAAATTAATATATTGACAAAAATATATAAATATGTTATTATTTCAAATGCTAAAAAAATCATATTATGAGTGAAATTGGAAACGTACATTGTTTAATGATTAACGAACAACACTTTTAAAAGTGTTGTATTTTTTTTCTATAATATGATTAAGATAGCATTAAATTAATATAGTTTTATTTATAAAATAAATAATAAAGGAGGAAGAAAAATGGAAAAAGAAGAAAACATATTAGGAAAAGAAAAAATAGGAAAATTAATAAAAAAATTCTCGATTCCATGTATAATATCCCTACTAGTAAATTCCTTATATAACATAATTGACCAAATATTTATTGGATGGGGAATTGGTTATTTAGGAAATGGAGCAACAAATATAGTATTTCCATTAACAATAATATGTTTAGCCTTTGCACTAATGTTTGGCGATGGTTCGTCAGCATATTTAAGTTTAAAATTAGGAGAAAAGAAAAAACAAGAAGCATCAAAAGGTGTAGGAAATGGAATAATATTATCAGTAATATTAGCAATAATACTTTGTATAGGTACACTAATATTCTTACCTCAAATATTAAAACTATTTGGATGCACAGAAAACTTAAAAGAATATGCTTTAAAATATGGAGGAATAATAGTAATAGGGCTTCCTTTTATGATGATAGGAACAACCTTAAACTCTATAATTAGAGCAGATGGAAATCCAAAATATGCAATGACATCTATGGTATTAGGAGCAGTATTAAATACAGTATTAGATCCTATATTTATATTTGTATTTAAAATGGGAGTAGAAGGAGCAGCTATAGCAACTATAGTAAGTCAATTTGTTACCTTTTTAATAAATATTTTATACATTAAGAAATTCAAATCTATAGAAATAAGTAAAGAAAACTTAAAAATAGAATTAAAAGTTGCAAAAAAAGTAGCAACTTTAGGAATTAGCAGTTTTATTACACAAATGAGTTTTGTATTTGTTATGGCTATTGAAAACAATTTATTAGTAAAATATGGTGGAGAGACTAAATATGGGTCTGAAGTTCCAATTACAGTAATTGGAATTGTAATGAAAATTAGTCAGATACTAAATAGTATAATAATTGGAATTGCTGCAGGAACTCAACCTATATTTGGATATAACTATGGTGCAAGAAAATTTGATAGAGTAAAATCTGCTTTAAAAATAGTATTAGGGGTAAGTGCTATAATAAGTACAACAGCCTTAATATTATTCCAAACAATACCAGATAAATTAATATCAATATTTGGTAGCGGAGATGAAAACTATATGGAATTTGCATGTCTAGCCTTTAGAACTTATTTAGTATTAACTATTTGTAATGGAATTCAAATGCCAATAGGAATATTCTTTCAAGCAATTGGAAAAAGCATTAAAAGTGCAATACTATCTTTGTCAAGACAAATAGCTTTATTAATTCCAGCAATGATTATATTAAGTAGTTTCTATGGCATAATGGGCATATTATATGCTGGACCAGTTGCAGATGCAATAGCTTTTATTATTGCAATTATTTTATTAAGTAAAGAAATTAGATTTCTAAAAGAACAAAAAATTGAAAATAAAGAAGTAATAACAAAAACAGAAAGTAATGAAAAACTAAGTCAACATACTATTATTACTATCTCAAGACAATATGGTTCAGGAGGTAGATATGTTGGAAAGTTAGTTGCTGATAAACTAGGAATAAAGTTATATGATAAAGAATTTATTGCTAAAGTAGCTGAAGAAACAGGATTTTCAAAAGAATATATTGAAAATAACGAACAAAAAAGAGAAAATTTAGATATCCTGAATAAGGGATATTATTCTGGTTTAAGTAATGCAGATGAATTATTTATTAAGGAATCAGAATTAATAAAAGAAGTTGCTTCTAAAGAATCATGTATAATAATTGGTAGATGTGCTGATTTTATTTTAAGAGATAGAGATGATGTTATTAATATTTTTATTTATAGTGATTTGAAGGATAGAGTTAACAGAGCGACTAAGTATTATGGATTAGATAAAGATAAGGCAGAGAAAGAAATAAAGAAAATTGATAAATTAAGAGCAAATCATTATAAATATTATACAGATAAAGCTTGGAAGGATAATGCAAATTATGATATTTGTATAAATAGTGATGCTTTTGGTGTAGAAAAATCAGCAGAATTAATTTGTGACATGGTTGAAAACGTGAAACAATTAATTAAATAGAAGATAAATATGTAAGAATTAAGATTTTGTGGCAATTTGCACTACATATATTTCTTATTTGTAGCATTTTTAATGCGTACAGATAAGTTATGCGTTAGTAAATCTTAATTCTATTTTTTTATATAATAGAAAAGTTATGTTGATTATTATTATATAAAAAATACTTTGTAAAGGGGCTGTAAAAAAAGTCCAAACGAAAAATGAGTGAAATATTTTCACTCAT
>CAMXQV010000068.1 GCA_947245515.1 uncultured Clostridium sp.
TTGAATCACTTTTTTTCTACATTTTTTGTTTCACATCAATTGTAACACTACATTTTTTAATATTTTATTAATTTCCTAAACTACTTGGATCGATACCATATTGTTTATACATCCAAGTTGTATAATCAAAAGGAGTTAAAGTCTCAGGTAATTTATAATCAATACCCATAGTATCAACTTTCAAAGAAGAAATCTTTGGAGGATTTACAGGTGTACTAACTTCTGAATTGCCACTTTGTTCAGCATTATCAGCTGCTTTAACTTCCACTTCTTCTATTTTATGAACAATATCCAAACCTTCAATTACCTTTCCAAAAGAAGTATAATTTCCATTTAAAGAAGAAGTTGCTTTTGTAACAATAAAAAACTGAGAACTTCCTGAGTTATATGATTCTTCTGATAAAGATGATGAATATGAAGTATAATCATTTCTAGCCATACCAATAACACCTTCTTCAAATTTTAAAGTATTATTAACACCATTTGAAACAAATTCTCCTTTTATTGAATATTCTTTATCTTCACCACCATCTTTTAAATCAGACAAAGAAGCAGAACCTTGACCATTTCCTTGTTTATCTCCACCTTGAATCATAAAATCTTTTACTATTCTATGAAAGGTTAATCCATTATAAAATCCACGATTTGCTAGTGCAATAAAGTTTGATACAGTTTCAGGTGCTAATTTTGGATATAATTCTATTTTTATAGTTCCAAAATTTTCTACTTCCATTGTTGCTACTGGATTTTTTTCCTCTAAGGTAGCTTTTTTATAGAAGCCATAACCTACTCCTGCTATTAATACTATTACCAAAATTAAGGCAATTATCCAAATAATATTTTTTACTTTTTCCATTCTATTGTTTCCTTTCTTTTGTGCTATTTAGTTCTTGCACATTTAAATAATATTTTCAAATAAAAATTGTTCTTGCATTCTTTTTAAAGATTGTTTTATTGTTCTTGCTCTAACTTCACCAATACCATCAACTTCATCTAAATCTTCTATATCTGCTGCTAATATATGTTGAAAAGATTTAAAGGAATCTACTAAATTTTCTACTATATTTGATGGCATTCTTGGTATTTTGCTTAGTATTCTATACCCTTTAGTATATACTGCTATTTCATCATAGTTCTCGAAGTTTTCATAGCCTAGTATCTTAGCAATTGTTGTTTCTTTTAATAAGTCTTCATATGCTAATTCTTCTAAACTTTGTATTACCTTTTCAGATGTCCTTTTTTTCTTTCCAGATACTATATAGTCTTTTATTATTAAATTTTCTTCTCTTTCTAAACCACCTATTAATTCTTCTAATTGCATTTTTGCTAGTCTACCATCATCGCCTAATTCAAATATTTGCCTTTGAATTTCATCAACTATTCTCATTACCATTTCTGCTCTTTGTATTGCTACAATTACGTTTTCTAAGGTTACTATATCATTAAATTCGTATTCGTTTAAGGTGTTTAATTTGTTATCAAATACTTTTTTATATTTTTCTAAAGTTTGTATTGCTTGATTTGCTTTATTTAATACTACATCTGTGTCTTCTAGTATGTATCTATCATTTCCTTTGAATACTGTAATAATACTTCTTCTTTGAGAAATACTTATTACTAATTCTCCTGTTTGTTTTGCAGTTCGCTCTGCTGTTCTATGTCTTGTCCCAGTTTCTAAAGTAGTTATTTCATGTGATGGTATTAGTTGTGCATTTGCATACAGTATTTTTTTTAAATCTCCACTCAATACGATTGCTCCATCCATTTTTGCTAATTCATATAGTTTAGATGATGTGTAGTCTTCATTTATTGTAAAGCCTCCATCTACTACTTGTTTTAGTACTTCGTTATTATCTGTTATTAGCAATAAGGCACCTGTTCTTGCCCTTAATATGTTTTCTAGTCCATCTCTTATTGGTGTGCCTGGAGCAATTAATTTTAAGATTTCAGTAATATTTTCTTCTTTTCCTTTTCTCAATTTTAAAGGCTCCCTTCATTTCTTTGTTTTTGAGATTTTTTTACTTCAATCCTACTTTTTTTATTGCTTCATTTACATTTCTAACACATATTATATCTAATTTATAATTATCTTTCAAGTCTTTTTTGTTACTTTCTGGTATTATGCAAGTTTTAAAGCCTAGTTTTTCTGATTCTTTTAGTCTCTTTTCTATGTAGTTTATCCTTCTAACTTCACCTGTTAAACCAACTTCTCCCATTATTACCATATCTTTTGGGATTGATATATTTTTGAAACTTGATACTGCAACTAAGCATATTCCTAAATCTATTGATGGTTCATTTATTTTTAAGCCTCCTACTACATTTAAATAAACATCTTGTGTTCCTAATAATATTCCTGACTTTTTTTCTAACACTGCTATTAATAGTGCTAGCTTATTAAAGTCTATTCCATTTGCTGTTCTTTTTGGATATCCATATATTGTTTGAGCTGTTAAGGCTTGTAGTTCTACTAATACTGGTCTTGTTCCTTCCATACTTGATACTATACAAGAACCTGCTGGATTATCTTCTCTCTCAGATATTAAAATGTCAGAAGGATTTAATATCTCACACATTCCTTCTTCTCTCATTTCAAACATTCCTATTTCGTTTGTTGAACCAAATCTGTTTTTAACACCTCTTAAAATTCTATATGAAAAATATCTTTCTCCTTCTAGATATAAAACAGTATCTACCATATGTTCTAATACTCTAGGACCTGCAATATTTCCTTCTTTGGTAACATGTCCAATTATTATTGTAGTTATACCTCTTGATTTACAAACTCTCATTACTTGAGATGTTATTTCTCTTACTTGACTGACACTACCAGCTGCTGCGGTTATTTCTTCTGAATACATTGTTTGTATAGAATCTATTATAACTAATTTAGGATTTGTGTCAATTATTGCTTGATTTACAATATCAATATCTGTTTCACCTAAAAATAAAATGTCTTCATTATTAATTCCTAATCTGTCTGCTCTTAATTTTATTTGTTCAGCAGATTCTTCTCCTGAAACATATAAAACTTTTCCCTCTCCTTTAACTTTATCACATATCTGTAAAATCAAGGTAGACTTACCTATTCCTGGTTCTCCTCCTAACAAGATTAAAGAGCCTTTTACAAGACCTCCACCTAATACTCTATCTAATTCTATAAATCCAGTTGAATTTTTCAAGGTTTCTTTAGCTTCATAAGAATTTAACTTTTGTGGTATATTACTTTTATTTTCTTTAGGTTTTAAAGAGCTATTTTTGCTTTCAACAATTTTCTGTTCATAAAAAGTATTCCAATTATTACAAGCTGGACATTTACCAAGCCATTTACTAGATTCATTACCACATTCGTTACATACAAAAACAACTTTATTTTTTGCCATGTTTAATCTCCTTCCTTCTTTTTTATGAACCAAATTTACTTGCTATTTAAATTTTTTTCAATTAAAAAAATTTATCTATTTTTAAGACAAAATCTTTTTAATTCTTTTCCTTTGAAGCAAGAACTACTTTTATTATATCATCTGATGTAATCTTAAAAAATTTCATTAATTCTTCTGCCTTACCAGATTTTCCAAAAGTATCTTCTATTCCCATTCTAATAAGTTTAGCAGGATATTTTGATGTTAAAACTTCTGAAATTGCAGAACCTAAGCCTCCAATAATATTATGATCTTCAATTGAAATTAAACTTTTAGTTTCTTTGGCACAATTTAAAATTACTTGTTCATCAATTGGCTTAATTGTATGCATATCAACAACTCTAATAAAGACTCCCTGTTTTTCTAAGGATGCTTTAGCTTTTATTGCTTCTGATACTGTTACACCTGTTGCAAAAATTGTTGCATCTTCTCCATCTCCAATTTGAATTGCTTTTCCTATTTCAAATTTAGTGTTATTTTCATATATTATAGGTGTTTTCATTCTTGCTAATCTTACATAAACTGGACCTTTTATTTTTGATATTTCTTTAATTGCCCATTTTGTTTGTGTGTCATCTGATGTAGATATAACAGTCATATTTGGCAAAGTTCTCATTAAAGCTAAATCCTCTATCATTTGATGTGTTGCTCCATCTTCTCCAACTGTAATTCCACAATGAGTTGCACATATTTTTACATTTAAATTTGGGTAACAAATACTGTTTCTTATTTGATCATAAGCTCTTCCTGCAGCAAATACTGCAAAGGTACTTGCATATGGTATCTTTCCACAAGTTGCAAATCCAGCAGCAGTAGACATCATATTTGCTTCTGCAATTCCCATATCAAAAAATCTATTTGGAAATTCTTTAGCAAATAAATCTGTTTTTGTCGCTCCAGCTAAATCCGCATCTAATACAACTATATCATTATTTTCTTTTCCTAGTTCTAATAAAGCTTCACCATAACTCTCTCGAGTTGCCTTTTTTTCTTCTTTCATAAGACTCATCCTTTCATAATTGCTTTTATTTTTAAGTTTGAACTTTAATTTTATATTACTCTCCAAATAATATAACTAAATTTCTTTTATTGCTTGGTTATATTGCTCTTCATTTGGTGCTTTTCCATGCCAACTAACCTGATTTTCCATAAAAGATACTCCTTTTCCTTTTGTGGTTTTTGCTATTATACAGGTTGGCTTTCCTTTTACATTTTTTGCTACTTCAAAAGCCTTTATTATTTCATCTATATTATGACCATCTATGTTTATTATCTCAAAACCAAAACTCTTAAATTTTTGGTCTATTGGATATGAACTCATAACTTCTTCTATTGTTCCATCTATTTGTAAATTGTTATTATCTATAATTACGCATAAGTTATCTAGATTATATTTACTAGATGCCATTGCCGCTTCCCATATTTGCCCTTCTTCTATTTCACCATCTCCTAGTATACAATATACTCTATATTTTTTGTTATCTAATTTGGCACTTATTGCCATACCATTTGCAACTGATAATCCCTGACCTAAAGATCCTGATGTCATATCTACACCTGGAACTTTATTCATATCTGGATGTCCTTGTAATTTACTTTCTATTTTTCTAAAACTTTGTAGTTCTTCTTTTTGAAAATATCCTCTGTTTGATAAACAACTATATAGTGCTGGTGAACAATGTCCTTTTGATAATACCAATCTATCTCTTTCTTCCCACAATGGATTTTTTTCGTCAAGGTTCATTTCTTTAAAATACAAAACTGTTAGTATATCGGCTATAGAAAGTGATCCTCCTGGATGTCCCGATTGTGCTTTGTATACTTGCTCTATTATACCTTTTCTGATTTCTTTTGCTTTTTCTTGCAAAAAAATTATTTCATCCTTTTCCATACTAAATATTCTTCCCTTCTTTAATGGTTTAATTGTAAATAAAAAATTTATAATTTTGGATAAATTTTAAGCTTTTACTTTGTATTTTACCTTTTATCTGCTTTTTTATTATATATTTCCTAACTAATTATGTCTAATTATTTATTTCATGAATATATCTATATATTTCTCCCCAATTGTATAATATTTTGATATATTCATTTTCTTCTAAATTATAAGATGGTGCATCTTTTAAATATATTGTTTTTATCTTTGACCTAGCAATACTCTCACATTTTTTATAATAATCATCAATCATTATATCCACATTTTCTTTTATACATATTTCATCTTTATTTTCTATTGCCCAATAATATTTATCAAATATATTCATTTCATTTTCTTTAAGTAATCCTTCTGTTATTTTAATCATTTCTTTATTTAGCCCACCTCTAGCAGTTATAAGAATCAAACTATGTCCATCCTTTTATCGTATAATTCTGAATAAACTCTAAATTCTTTCTCTGAATCAAATACTACTCCATCTAAATCTATTCCTATTTTCATATTTCATAGTTCTCCTAACAATTTTTTATTTAACTTTTTATAAATGTTATCTACAACCCATTTCTCGCTTGATACTTTTTCAATATCTTCTATATTTACCCATTTAACCCCACTATTCTCATCTTCTTTTATTCGTAATTCTTCCTTTTCATCTACTTCTAATAAATATGTTAAATTTAAGTGTACATGAGAAGATACATATTTCCCCTTTTTCACATGACCATTAACACATATAATCTCTAGTGAAAATATATTATCTTCAAGTATTTTTACATTTTTGACTCCTGTTTCTTCTTTTAATTCACGAATTGCTACATTTAATAGATCTGTTTCTCCATCTGCATGACCTCCTGTCCATGCCCATGATTTATATATATTATGATATATCATTAAAACCTTTGTTTTTTCTTTATTAACTACCCAAGATGATACTGTAAAATGCCCAAATTCATTATTTCTAGTAAGTACATCATTAAATGTATCTATATATTTTAATATTGTATGTTTATCTTTTTCTTCTTGCTCATTATATGGTTTATAGTTTTTTATTTGTTCTATCAAATCTCTCATTATTTATCTCCTAAATTTAATATTTTTTTATTAGCTTTATTTTTCCATTATAATTGTTACTGGACCATCATTAATTAAATTTATTTTCATATTTGCTCCAAAAACTCCACTCTTAACTGTTTCAACTTTTTGCTTGCATTCCTTAACTATATATTCATATAATTTATTAGCTTCTTCTGGTTTACCTGCTTGACTAAAAGAAGGTCGATTTCCTCTTGAGCAATCCCCATATAAGGTAAACTGTGAAACTAATAATAATTCTCCATCTATATCTTTTAAAGATAAATTCATTTTTCCTTCCTTATCTTCAAATACTCTTAAGTTTATTAATTTATTAATTAAATAATCTGCTATCTCTTTTGTATCTTCATGAGCTATACCAATTAATACTAAATACCCTTGTTTTATTTCTGCTATTGTTTTCTTATCAATCTCTACACTTGCTTCCTCTACTCTTTGTATTACAAATTTCACTTTTATTTTCTCCTTTTTTATATTTTATAAAATTCATGTTACAGTAATATTTTTATTGTTTAATTATAACAAAGTTTTTTAAATAATGTAATATTCTTTATAAATATTTTTCTATATTCATAATCAAATTGTATCATAGCTTTATAAATATTACAATTTTATAATAAAGAATAATTAATTGTTTTTAATTATAAAATATATTATAATAATTTCGAAAGGACTGATTATATGTTTGATAAATATATTGAAAATTTAAAAGAAGACATCATAAAAGAAACACGGAGAATTAATTAAAATACCAAGCGTAAACTCTAAATCAACAGATCCCAAAAAGCCATTTGGAGAAAACATCAATAAAGCTTTAGAATATACACTTAACTTAGGAGAAAAGTTAGGCTTTAGAACAAAAAATATAGATGGATATTGTGGATATATAGAATTTGGTGAAGGAGAAGAATTATTACGGAATTATAGGGCATCTTGATGTTGTTCCAGAAGGAGAAAACTGGACTTATCCCCCTTTTAGTGGAAAAATAATAAATGGAAACATCTTTGGTAGAGGTGCAATTGATGACAAAGGTCCTGTAATAAGCTCATTATATGCAATGAAAACAGTTATGGAAAACTGCAAAGTAAAAAAGAGAGTTAGACTAATTTTAGGATTAAATGAAGAAAAGGACTGGAAATGTATAAACTACTATAAAAAACATGAAGAAAGTCCAACTATTGGTTTTAGTCCAGATGCTGATTTTCCATGTATATATGCTGAAAAATCTATTTTAACATCATATATACAAATGAATTATTCTGAATATTTGTCAAAAGATATTATAATAACAAATATAAATTGTAACAATAATGCCTTAAATGTTGTTCCTAAAATATGTTCTGTCACCTTAAAAATTAACAATAACAATATTCCTACAAATAGTTTTATAGAAAAACTAAAAAAAATCAAAGAAAAATATGATTTTGAAATTGATATTTATAAAATAGATGATGAAAATATTAAGCTAACTTCTTATGGAATTCAAGCACATAGTGCACATCCTGATTTAGGTGTTAATTCTATATCAAGATTAATCATCCTATTAGATGATATATTTAAAGCTTATAATATTAACCTAGAATTATTTGATTATTTCAAAAAATATATAGGTACAGAATATTATGGAGAAAAATTAGGAATGAACTTTGAAGATGAATCTGGAAAACTTACCTTAAATGTTGGAAATTTCTCTTTAGAAAATTCTAATCTTAAAATTGGCATGAATTTAAGAGTTCCAATTAAAACAAATATTTTAGATGTACAAAATATTTTTCTGACTTCTTTAGATGAATATATTAACGTCAATTTCGAAACTACTAACTATATGCCTGCTCTATATATTCCTAAAGATGACTATTTAGTTAAAACCTTATGTAAGATTTATAATGAAGAAACAAATTCTAATTTAGAACCAATTGCTATAGGTGGTGCAACCTATGCTAGAGCCTTTAAAAATTGTATATCTTTTGGAGCTAATTTCCCTGGAAATAAAGATATGTGTCATCAAACAGATGAATTCATTTCAATTGACAATCTTATTAATTCTTGTAAAGTTTATGCTAAGGCAATATATGAATTAAGTACAATTTAATTAACAATTTGGTATGGCTTTAAATTCTTTATACTTTTCATATACACTTGAAGTTCCATTTTGGAACCTCAAGTGTAATTTACAAGTTTATTATGATAGATGTTATTATTTTTAAGATAAATGAGTTTTCTTTTTAAAAAATGAAAATAAATTTCATATATTTAAAAAGGGGCTGTAAAAAAAGTCTCACTAAAAAGCCTATATTTATTGAAAAATAAGGCCTTTATGGTATAATTTATATATGAA
>CAMXQV010000069.1 GCA_947245515.1 uncultured Clostridium sp.
TTGAATCACTTTTTTTCTACATTTTTTGTTTCACATCAATTGTAACACTACAATTTAACAATTTTTTATAAAAAATTTTGTATATGTGATTACTGTTCAGAGGTAAAATATAAAAACACTAGATTAATTTAATTTCTAGTGTTTTTATGTTGTTGCAAATTCAACTGTTTTTCCATCTAAAATTTCTTTTGCTAACTTGAATAAATTAAAGATTTTAACTTAACTATCTTTGTTAAAATCCTATATCTCATACCTACTTGTTAAAAATTAAAAATAATTACTAAAATCATCCTTAAGATCCCAATAACTTGTAATAGGTCTAGCTCCTTGTTTTAAAAGTTCATTAGTTCCAATAGAATTAATAGAATCAATATTACCTGGAACAACATAAACATTTCTACCTTGTTCCAAAGCAAAATCAACAGTAATAAGAGTACCACTCTTTTCTTTAGCTTCTATAACAAGAATGCTTGTACTAAGTCCACTTATAATTCTATTTCTAGCAGGAAAATTCATCTTTTCTGGTTTAGTTCCTAATGGATATTCAGACAAAATAGTACCACCTGTTTCTAATATTTTCTTAGCTATATACAAGTTTTCTCTTGGATAAATACTATCCAACCCATTACCAACAACTGCAATTGTCTTTCCTTTTGCACAAATAGCACCAATATGTGCAAAACTATCAACTCCTTTTGCTAAACCACTAATAATATTAATATTTTTTCTTGCTAAATTAAAAGAAAAATACTTTGTTGCACTTATACCATAATTTGAAGTATCTCTGCATCCTACTATTGCTATAGATTCATTATTTAATATATCTATATTTCCTCTAGCATATAAAATCATAGGTGGGTCATATATTTCTTTTAATTTGTTTGGATATTCATCATCCTCTATTGTTATTATTTTTATATTATTATTTCTGATATATTCAATATGTTTTTTTAGATCTTTACGAGGCTTTTCATTTAATATACTTTTTATTGTTTCTTCTCCTATTCCCTTTACCTTTAGTAAATCTTCTTGATTTGATTTATATATTATTTCAGGTGTTTTAAAAACTTCTAATAATAATTGTTTCTTTTTGCTTCCTAGACCTTTTATTAACGAAAACCATATCCAATAAATTTTATCTTCTAATTTAATAATTAAAACCTCCTAGTATTTTGTATTTTTTTATATTCTTCAATTCTATACCTATAAAATTTGTTTTCACATTTATATAGATTGAATAAATTCTTTTACAATAAAAAAAGACATTATTAAATAATGCCCCTTTTTTATTTATTAAAATCTTGTATTTCTATTATGTTGCTCTTTAGTAGCTTTTATAACATTGTTCATTAACATAGCAATTGTCATTGGCCCAACCCCCCCTGGAACCGGTGTAATGTAACTTGCTATTTTTTCTACATTTTCAAAATCAACATCTCCAACTAATTTTCCATTTTCATCTCTATTAATACCAACATCTATCACTACTGCATCTTTTTTTACCATATCTTTAGTAATAAATTTTGCTTTACCAATTGCAGAAATTAAGACATCTGCTCTTTTTGTGTGTTCTTCTAAGTTAATTGTTTTTGAATGGCAAACAGTTACAGTTGCATTTTTATTTAAACAAACTTGAATTAGTGGCTTACCAACAATATTACTTCTTCCAACTATAACAACATCTTTTCCTGTTAAATCAATATTATATTCTTCAAACATTTTCATTATACCATAAGGTGTACAAGAAATAAAGGTATCTTCTCCAATTGATAATTTTCCTACACTAGAAGGTGTAAAACCATCAACATCTTTTCTGTAACTTATTGCTTTAAAAGCTTGATTAATATTTAAGTGCCCTGGAATTGGACTTTGTAATAAAATTCCATTAACACTTTCATCTTGATTTAATTTTTTAATTAAATCTATTAACTCTTCTTGTTTGATATTTTCTGATAAAAGATGTTCTTCATATTTTATACCTATTTCTTCACAGGCTTTACTTTTATTTTTGACATAAACCTTTGATGCTGAATTATCTCCTACCATTATTACAGCTAGTTTAGGAATAATTTTATTTGTTTTTAATACATCAACTTCTACTTTTAATTGATCTCTTATCTTTTTTGCAAGTGCTTTTCCATCTATTATTATTGCCATAATGTATTTCCTCTCATTTCTAATTTTTTATTATATTTCACACTGTAATACATCTTGTAATATTTCATTATTATTTAAATACTTCTTATCATTTGATGTTATTACTATAATTATATTATTATCACTTTTTATTTGGTCATAGGTTTGATATGGATCTAATTGTTCAAAAGGATATTCTGTTACTTCTCCTGTAACTTCATCAACTTGATAATATAGACTAGCTTTCGTTAATATAATTTTTTTATCACTATTAATCCATTTTTCTATAATTTTATCCTTATCGTTTTGTTGCTTTTTATCTTTTATTTTTAAATAACCTTGAGAATCAACTTCATATTCTGATTTTGTACTATCTTTTATTATTTCTAATATTGATGCTCTACTATTTTTTTCTATCCATATACCATTTTCTTCTGGGTGATTTTTTTGAAGTATTTCTTCTGTTTCGTTTAATTGTGGAATTTGTTGTTTTATTAGTCCTGCAAATGCAACTTTATATTGTATGCTTGTTTTTATATTTAAAACTTTTCTACCATCATATTCTGTATTTACTTCATATAAACTACTATCTGCAGTTAAGCCTGTTTCTTTTTTTAACTCATCAACAGATGCATTTTCTTGATATTGGATTTCGTTTTTATTTATTTGTGTAAATGGATTTTCCCAATTTTCCTCTTGTAGTTTTTCTTCTGATGTTTTATTACTTTTTAAAATGATAACTACTACTGATATTGTTATTAATAATATTAATATAATGAATATTAGAGCTATTTGCTTTTTATTTAGTTTTTTCATCTTTAATTCCATTCCTTCCTAAGGCACAAATCTGGTTGAAAAAGAATTAAATTTTGGCTAGGAAAATAAGTTTGAAATTTATGAGGTGTAATTGTACGTTGATTAGATTTCAAATGCAGTTTGACTATGCCAAAATTATAATTATTTTTCAACCTTCTCTCCATTTTAATTTATTCCTCTTAACATTGCAATTGTTGCACTAATGTATCTATTTGCTAAATTATGTTTTTGTACATCTTGTGGTGTTCTAATGTAATCTGGTAATTCTATTAATGCAGATTTTGCAGCTCTATTACTTGAGCCTAAGGAAGTTCTTGCCCAATTAATAAGATATCCACTACCATAACTTGCAGTATCTCTGTTTTCAGGAAATTGTTGTCTATAATATCCTCTAATTGTAGCATCTCCAATCAATTGTTGTGTCCAACCATGTAAATCTACTAAAAGTGTTTGACCATTTTTTGACTTATGTGATAATAAAAAATCTCTTAAATATCTTGCTTCATAGCTCTGGAAAGGTTGTGTTCCTGTATAGTTTCTTGAATTTGATTGATATTTAAAGCCTGCTGAAAAAGATCTATTTAAATCTATTCCTTTATTTCCTGGTGCATTTGTGAATAAAGTTGTTCTTCCAGGTCCATTATTTGTCCAACCTGCTTTTCTACCATCTGGATTTACTTCTGGGAAAATATATATTGTCCATTTATCTGCAATACTACTATCTTTACTAGCTTTTAAGTATTCCCAAAATTTATTTGCAATTAAAACTAATTCTGTTCCATCTCTTCCCCATTTATCTTCAAACCCATGGACACAAAATGTTGCAAAAAATACATTTGGTCCATTACCATATTTATAATATTGTAAGTCTGAACCTTTACTATCACCTTTTGCTTTTAGTCCTGAAACTCCATAGGTTCCTGTTGATATTTCGATTTTTTGTTTTATCGTTATATTTCTGCTCTTTTCTACTAGAACTTTTCCTTGTTTAGAAAGTACTTTTATTTTTATATTATGATTTCCTAAGGAATATTTTGAAAAATCAATATTTGCTATAAATTTTGGTGTTGGATTTAATTCTTCTCCACCATATCCTTTTATTGCATTAAATACACCCTGATCTCTAGTTCTTTGTAATTTTGTAGATACTACTTTATTATCAATTAATAATTGCAATTTTGTATCTTTTATATTTGTCATAACCCATCCTGTTACATTATGCTTTTCGTTTGTTATAGCTCCTGAAAATTCGTCTAAATATGCTGTTATTTTTTGTTGTGTTATTTTATTTACAATTTTAATTTGTATTGCTTCAATTCTTTTGGCTGAACCTTCTGTTCCTGAAGTTTCTCCATCATATGCCCAGTCTTGCCATCCAAAATCTTGCACATGTGTTCTATACATAACAGAATATTTATCTGTATTTTCTAATTTTATTTTTATTGCTTCTAATCTTTTATTTTTTCCTGTTACACCAACATTTTGTCCATCTCCTACCCATGTAGTCCAACCTTTATCTTGAATATGTGCTTTGTATTTTAGGTTAACACCACTTGGTAAATTGTAGGCTTTTATATTCATTGCTTCTATTCTTTTGCATTGCCCAGATGTACCTGATGTTGCACCATCTTCTCTTCTTCCTTGCCATCCAATCATCTGTACATGTGATTGATAACTTATATGTATATTTTTATCTAATTTTATATTTTTATTGATAGTTGCTAAAACTGTCTTTTCATCAGAGGTTAGCAATTTTAAGGTTAATTTGTAAGTTCCTGTTTTCATATTATTTGTGGGAATATTGAAACTAAATCCTGGTTTTGCATATTCCGCTTCACATCCATAACTAATTTTTTCTGCTAAATCTGTTCTTTTTTTATATTGTAGATTAGCATTTGTTGTAACATCTTTGTCATCTATATAGATTTTTAATTTTGAATTTTCTACATTTGATATTTTCCATCCTGATACTGATATTCCATTATAAAAGGATTTATCTAAATTTGTTTCGACATTAATTGAACCTTTATTCTGCTTTTTAATTATTCTAATTTGTATTCCTTCTAGTCGTAAGCACTTTCCTTCTGTTCCTGCCATAGCTCCATCTTGTTTCCATTCTTGCCATCCTACATTTTGTACATGTACTTTATATTCTACAGAATACCCTGGCATATTTATTAATTTTATTCTTATTGCTTCTAATCTTTTACTTTTTCCACTTGTTCCTGCTATAACTCCATCTTGTTTCCAGCCTTGCCATCCAATATCTTGAACATGCACTTGATACTGTATTTTTGCTCCAGCTGGTAAATTTGTACCTTTTATTTTTATTCCTTCTAATCTTTTTGATTTTCCTTGTGTTCCTGAAATTTGACCGTTGCTTCTTGAAAAGTCATTTTCCCATCCATAATCTTGTATATGTGTATTATAACTTATATGTATATTTTTATCTAATTTTATATTTTTATTGATAGTTGCTAAAACTGTCTTTTCATCAGAGGTTAGCAATTTTAAGGTTAATTTGTAAGTTCCTGTTTTCATATTATTTGTGGGAATATTGAAACTAAATCCTGGTTTTGCATATTCCGCTTCACATCCATAACTAATTTTTTCTGCTAAATCTGTTCTTTTTTTATATTGTAGATTAGCATTTGTTGTAACATCTTTGTCATCTATATAGATTTTTAATTTTGAATTTTCTACATTTGATATTTTCCATCCTGATACTGATATTCCATTATAAAAGGATTTATCTAAATTTGTTTCGACATTAATTGAACCTTTATTCTGCTTTTTAATTATTCTAATTTGTATTCCTTCTAGTCGTAAGCACTTTCCTTCTGTTCCTGCCATAGCTCCATCTTGTTTCCATTCTTGCCATCCTACATTTTGTACATGTACTTTATATTCTACAGAATACCCTGGCATATTTATTAATTTTATTCTTATTGCTTCTAATCTTTTACTTTTTCCACTTGTTCCTGCTATAACTCCATCTTGTTTCCAGCCTTGCCATCCAATATCTTGAACATGCACTTGATACTGTATTTTTGCTCCAGCTGGTAAATTTGTACCTTTTATTTTTATTCCTTCTAATCTTTTTGATTTTCCTTGTGTTCCTGAAATTTGACCGTTGCTTCTTGAAAAGTCATTTTCCCATCCATAATCTTGTATATGTGTATTATAACTTATTCCTATATTTTCTTCTAATGCAAGTGATTTACCTCTATTTACAAATAATATTAGTAAAAGAATTATGAAACTTACTATTAGTTTTGTTTTTTTTCGCATTATCAATTCTCCTCTCTAGTTTTACATTTTTTATATAACCTTCAATCTTATTATATATTAAATATTTTTCTTTTTCAATATATAATAAGATCTATTATTTCTAAATTATTAATTTTTGCTGTTTGTTCGTCTTGAGTTGGAATGTCTATATTAACAGGATTTCCTATATTTTCAGTTGTACAACCAAATAATAATGTAAATTCCAAATTATCTAAATTATCTAATAACATGTTTTGTAAGTTCAAGCCAGTAGCTCGATTAATATTTCTAGAAAATACTATTTTATTTTCATTACTATTTACACTTTTTATTTGTTCTTCTATAGGAAATATATAGTTAATATAATCTGTTTTTTGTCTAATCAATATTTTCCATTCATCTCCTATGCAACCATTTTTATCATAATAAAATGTAATATTGTCATCCTTAATATCTATATTTTTAATGATAAAGTTTCCGCCTAATCTACTTGTAGCAGTATATATTTTATTACTAGATTTTACAGGATACCATGTTGCTTTATCATACATTTCTTCTTCTTGAGTTTTTCTATTTTCATTCAGTTTTCTATCTTCAAATATTTTATTCTTAGTTGAAGTTACTTTTAATTTATTAATAGTATTTTCTGAGTCAATTAATATTATAAAATTTTCTTCTTCCATTATAGTATCTGTTTCTTTAATTTCATATCCGAATTTTTTCTTTTATTTGTCCATTTTCTTTTACATATATTTTTTTACCTACAACACTTCCACCATAAATTATGTTTGATATTGAATTATTATTTTCGTCTGTAACTGTAAAGCTAGTATATTCCATTGAATTTTGATTATATTCTTTGTAAGTAATCCCATCTACTATTTTTTTAGCTTTTATAAATTTTTGAAATTTCGTATTAGCAACTTTTTCAATTATAATTTTAGTATGTTCATCTATTTGTTGTTCTGATATTATAGAAGTATTTTCATTTTCTTTTAATTCTATTTCTGACTTTATAGTTTTTCCTATTGCTATAGCTTGATTGTTACCATTTTCAAATCCATGTTCATATATGCTTCCAGAAGAAATATCTTCTATTCCTATTTCTAATTTTAAATTATTAGTATTTTCATTCATTATATTTATAACTTGTGTATATACATATTCATTATCAGAAACTTTATTAACATATTCACTTATATTGGTAAGTTCTTTTGAATTAACTAATACTTTTTTAGAAATATGTAAGTTATATCCTATTCCATCTACATATTCTATTGGTTTTGTCATTTTTTCGAAAGCTTTATCTTTTAATTTTATTTTATATTCTGCAATTATATATGCTTTATCTCCAGCCATACTTTCTAAGGTTATATTACAATATTCATTTTCTATTGATTTATTAATTCCTACTAAACTGCTTTCATAATTTTTACTTAATTTTAAAAATCCCATTTTTTCCATATTTATGTTTCCACTTATTCCAGCATAAGCAGTAGCACTTAAAGTCCCTACTATAATAAATGCGGCAACTTTTTGTAAACTCTTCCATTTAATTTTACTTTTTATTTTACTATTTTCAAATTTTTTTTCTTCAGGTTCAGTGTATTTTAACTTTTCATATTTTAAATATACACAATCTTTAAAATATTTTCTTTTTTCTTCTAACTTTTTATATTTCAATTATTTACCTCTTTCATTAATATTTTTTTTAATTTTTTTCTACCTCTATAAATTAAAGTTTTTACTTGTGATAAGGAAATACCTAATATTTCCCCGATTTCCTTATAAGATAATTCTTCTATATCTACAAGATAAATTATTTGATTTTGTGGTTCTGGTAAACTATCTATTGCAATTTTTAATTTTTGACTTTGTTCTTTATCAAAAATAGCATCTTCTATTTCTTGTTCATTAAAAATGTATTGATTATCTTGTAAATATGTAATTTTATTTTCTCTTTTTATATAATTAAGTGATTTGCTTTTTGCAATTGTATAAAGGTATGCTTTTAGTGAGTATTTAGGATCGTATTTTTCTTTATTCATAAGAATATAAACAAAGACATCTTGTGCTATATCTTCAGCAACATCCATACTTTTTACAAATTTATAAATAAAATAAATTATTTTTTCCATATATTTGTTTATAATAAGTTCAAATGATTCGTTATCTCCATTTAAGAACCTCCTATATAGCTTTTTATCTTCCTCCATTTTTTTCTCCTTCGAATATAAGATCTTAATTCTAATTATAATACAATTTTAAAACCTCAAAAGTTGCACTTTTAATAAAATTTTTAGAATAAATATAGAAATTTTTATTCTTATTTACAAATTTTTGGTAAAATTATTCATAGAAAAAAACTTCGTGTCTTGTTTAGTGTCTCTTTTTATTTCAAGTTAATCATACTAAAACAACATTAGTTTTTACTATATCAACATTTTATTATAAACTAGTATTTTATAAATGGAAAAAAGGGGCTGTAAAAAAAGTCCCAACGAAAAATGAGATTTGAGTTATAATTT
>CAMXQV010000070.1 GCA_947245515.1 uncultured Clostridium sp.
TTATGTACTTGGATATAATTTATAATTTGTTGTACCTGTTGTTTTACTTCATCTAGTCCAACTAATTTATTTAATTTCTGCATACCTTCTTTATGATGTGGATTTTTTATTATATGTAATTCTTCTTTACTAATATAATTTATTTTCTTTTTATTGGCTCTTAATATTGCTCCTATTAAACAACTATCTATTGTTTCTATATCATATCCATTTATTGCTTGTAACTCTTTTGATGTTACTTTACATTCTAGTCCATGCTGTTTTATAGTATCTTTTATATATTTTGCTTTTTCCTGTTCTGTAGGTTCATCAACTTTAATTTCCCAAGTAAAATAACTCCTTATATTATCTATTATTTTTCTATTACTATCATTGCATATAACTATAAATATCGTTTTGGGATAATCTCTGAATAATTTATTTATTTTATACTCTTTTAAATTATCATCATAGATTACACATAAATCATTTTCTCCTATTTTGTTTCTGTTGTAACCTATTTCTGTTAGTAATTCATAATTTGAAAATCTTGTTATTCCTTCTTTATATAGTAGTTTATTTATTATATTAACTACATTAGTGTAGTTGTTATTGTTGCAGTATAATATCATATTTAAGTTTCCTATATTGATTTTATCTTTCTTATATAGTTTGATGTAATCTGCATACATTTTTATTACTTCTTTTGTTCTTGTTGTAATTCCTAAACAATTATCTAAACTTTTCAATATCTGTTTAGTTGTTTGATTTTCTTCAATAGATTTTTCTTTGACTTCTGCATTTGTAACTCTATCCATTATTACACCTTCTTCCTCTAATGGCTATTAATAGCTATACACCAAGACCCTAAAAAAGTCAAAGCTACAAAAAATAAGCTCCTATAATTAGAAGCTCATTCATATATTATCAATTTATTTAGTTAGCTTTACAACGAGAATTGATTTCTAGGTGTTTTTAAATATTGCTATATATCTTTATACATTCTCATTAACACCTTTAATTTCTAAATGTCCATCATTATATTGATAATTTATTTTTTGAGTAATTTTTCTACCTTCAAAAACTATGTCAAAATCAAAATGATCAACTTTTCCTGTATAAGTCCCAACATAAAATACATTACTACCACTATGTCTAGTATCTGTATCAAATTTTCCATTACATACACTGATACCATTAATTTTTATTGATATATTCCTGTAATAATTATCTAAATAATCATCAGGATTTATATTTGCTAGTTTCGATAGATAATTTGCTGATACACTAACAAATACCTCTTGAACAGTGTTCTCTGTTGTTTCCGTTTTAGACTGGTTTGAATTATTACTATTATTGTTATTATTGCCTTTATTATTATTTGATGATGTAGTGGTATTTGAATTTGTTTTATTATTATTTACATTTGTTTCATCTACTACTTTATATGTTCTTGTTCCTTCTGATATTACACCCTCGTGTTCATCTTTAGGAATATATTTATATATTATAGTATATGTTCCTGCTGTATTTACATCAACTGTTCCTACTGTTTCAATATGTCCTTTTTCTTCTTCTGGTAGAATGGAATCAAAAGTTACACCTTCCATTATATCAACATTTGTTCCTTTAGTTACTGTTATATCAGTTTTATCTACATATACATTTACTTTAGAATAGTTCCATACAGTTACTTTTATTGTTGCTGATTTTGTATTTCCTTTTTCTGATGTTACAGTAAATACAACTGGATATTCTCCTCTTGTATTTATATCAATGTTTTGCTCAACTGTTATTTCTCCACCTGTGTAGTTTTCTACAAAGAAATTTATTAACTCTTTATCTAATGCTTCTTTATTTCCATAATCAGGATTATTACCTTCGTGGTCTATTAGATATTTTTCAAAATTCTCATATCTTTCTATACTAACCCCCTGTGTAACTCCTTTATATGGAAAAGTTATCCCATCTATTTTATCTCGTTTTAATGTTATTGATATATTTGCCAAATCCTCTTCATTCTCTAATCTTATTTGTTCTTGTCTTTGTTCTTCCTTTTTAGTTTCTATTACTTTAGGAACTATTATTGCTCCTGCTGTTGTTCCACCTATAATTACTACTGATGATGTAACTATTATTATTTTAGTTATTAATGTTTTAGTCATAAACCATTTAAACATATCTTCTCACTTCCTATAAATATATTATTGATTTTCTAATTCTTCTATTTGTTGTTGTATTTGTTGTACTTTTTCCATATCTTTATTTAATTGTGCATTTTGTAACTCTTGATTTAATTCTATCAATTTTTTTTGTTTTTACATTTCTTTATTGGCATCTTGTATATTTGCATTATAATTATCAATTTCTTCTTGTGTTGGTACTTTTCTATTCTTATATTCTTCTTTGCTATATTCAACCCATTCTTTCTCAAATTGCTCATAAGGTTTAATAATTAAATCTCCATATTTTACACCTGCAAAACAATTCTGATATATAGTTACACCCTCTGTTTGATGTGATTTTGCCATTTGCTCACTTATTGGCTCATCTTTCAAATCTAAAACTCTGTTATTATAGTTTTGTACTGCTTGGTCATAGACTTCTCTTGCCTCTTGTTTAAAATAATTATCGCTAGGCATTACTATTACTGGAACTCCTATACTCTGTGAAAGTTTTGCTAATGGTGCTACAACATATTTACTTACTGCTGGTATTCCTCTAGTCAAATATAATCCACCAATTATAATTGTTGGTACTGCTATAATTCCTATAATTATTTTTAGTAATATCTTTTTCATTCAAAAACATCTCCTTTATTTTATCTTCTTGGCTACTACTGCAAACCTTCCATCTTCTGTATGGTATGAACAAGTAGATAAAGTTAATAATTGCTCTCCATAAGTTGCAGATTTTCCTGTATCATATAAACTAGCTTTTTTACTTTCTTCTATATATTGATTATATTCCACTTCATTATTGGCATTAATAAAATAATAATATCTAAATACATTTTGTTCATCTTGATAATATACTCTTGATAGAAAAGCTGATATTATTTCATATTGGCAATCCTCATCTATTGTTGTAAATCTTATTGTAGGGTGTTCTTTATAAAAACTTTCTTCTTTATATTTCAATAAATCTTGAAACATTGTTCCATTCTTGTTATTGTGTCCGTATAGTAATAAGTTACTGCTTGGAATGTTCCAGTCATAACTCTTATCTAAAAATATTGAACCATCTTTTGAATCTTCTTTTTTATATGTATGTTTCATATAATATTGATTATCTGTTCCCTGTAATACTGGATAATTGATATTTGTTCCTTCAATTTCTATCCAACCTACAATATCCTGATTTTCTTTTTTTAATTCTTCTAATTGTAACATTCTTTCCGTTCTTTGTTCTGTTACTTGTTCCTCATCTATCTTTGTATCTTCTAATATATTTTTATTCATATTATAAAAGTAGTATGCAATGGCAGAAATACTAATAATGAAAATAATAATAAATATTATTTGAATATAATGTCTTGTTTGTTTTCCATGTTTACTCTTTTTTCTACTCATCTTGTAACACCTTCCTTTAAGTTAATAATAGGGCAGAGGTTTAAAGTCTGCCCTATGTGAAATATGTACTTTATACTATTTTGTTTCTTTTCTTCTAAATGCTATTATTCCTGTTGCTGAAATTACTGCAACTGGTATCATAAAGTAAATACTTGATATTGTTCCTGTTTTTGGGGTATCATCTTTTTTTCTATCTGTTGTATTATTTGTGTTTTCTGTGTTTTGTGTAGTTTCTTTTTCTGCTAATACATAAGTTGAGAAGTGGTCTGTTTCAAATGTTGCTACATCTCCATTTACTGTTACTGTATATTCTATTTTATCTCCATTTTCTTCAACTCTATATACAACTAAATTTGATTTATCAAATTCTGCTGGTATAGGAACACTAATCTTAACTTTTCCATTAGGTTGAATTGCCACTCCATTTGATTCTAATCTTATATCAAACATTTTAAAGTTTTTAGAATTATGAAATATATTTGCTAATTGTTGATAATTATAATAATTATTGTTTATAGTATTTACAACTAATATAGTATCTTTTGGAACTACACCATCTTTTGCTTCTAATGTAATGTTAGTTTCTTTATCATTTAATTTTACATTTTCTTTTATTAAATCTCCCTGAAAATATAACACATTAGTAGTAAGTATTTTATTTTCTTTAGAGTTTATAGCACATACTATTCTATCTTTATTAAATATGGTTTTATCCTTTATTTCTTTTTGATATGTATATGTTTTAAACCCATTTTCTTCTGATACACCTTTATATGTTAATGTTCCAAATGGATTTAGTTCAAATGTTTCTCCTATATAAGTACTTATATGGGCATATACATAACAATTTCCCTCTGCTAAAACTCTATTATAAGTATTTCCTGTAACAGTAGCTATACCTGCACCACCTATAAAATAGTCTTTTTTTGTATCACTAATTATTTCAATACTTGCAAAATTTGTACTAAATTTATCTATATTCTCACTTGGAATACAATCTAAAATTACATTTTCTATTACTTCTGAATTTTTATATAATTTAATTCTTCCCCAAGAATTTGGAGTTAAAGTTCCTACTCCATCACAGTTTAAACCTGCATGACTATATATGCCATCTATCTTTATTGCAATAGCCAATTTTACTTCTGCATATCTAGTATTATTTATTGTAACAATATTAACTTCTTGTTCTTTTGTATTTTTATAAGGATTATATGTAATTGTTGCTTTTGTTATATCATCAGGTACTTTATAATATACTTTTTGATATACATAGTTATCAGCTTCTATTAGACTATTTAGTTTTTGAGTATCTAATATAAGGTCTATTGTTTTTAGTGGATTTAGCTCAATCCAATATGTTCTTTCATTATTATCCAAAACATCTATTGTATCAGTTAAACCATTTACCACCTCATCTCTAATAAGAACTTTATTGTCTTGGCTTGTAACTTCTGCTGCATTTACTGTATTCATATTGAATACACATATTGCTAATATCATAATGCCTAATGCTAGTAATAGCTTAAATCTAGCTTTTGTCTTTAACATATTTTTTCTACCTCTCTTTCGAAATTATAATATTATGTTTGACAATACCCCATATTTCGACATAATATTATATTCATTGAAATTATATCATAACATTTTTTAATTTTAAATAGTTTGGCTAAAATTTATCTCAATATATTGAGATATTATTTTAAAAATAAAACAAGATTATTAACAATGGTAGGGGATAGGGGAATTTTAGTCATATAATAACTTGTGTATCTCTAGTTTACTATATTCATTTTGTATCTGTAACATTTCTTTGATTCCATCTTTAAATATTTTCCCATTTTCCTTTGTTAATCTCTCGTTTATAACTGCTAAATTTATCATTAAACAAAAATGCTTATAATCTTCATTTTCTACTATATCCATTATTACATATCTTGGTATCTTAAATCTAAAATGTTTTTCTAATTTTTGTTTAAGTAATTCTATTTCCTTTGCCTTTTTCTCTAGTTGTATTTTCTTTTGTTCCAATGTTGAATAATTACTTAAAACTGTCTGCATAATATAAAAAACTCCTTTCATGCTCCATTATAACACAATATCTCAATATTTTGAATATTTTATTGCAAATCATCTCAATTTATTGAGAGGTTTTGAGATAATCTTTTGCTAAAATTAAATCAAACTTTGGAAGGATGGGGGATATATGGATTTTTCTGATTTAGTTGCAGTTAGATTAAAAGAGTTAATGACTGAAAAAGATATAACAACTTATAAACTTCAAGACTTAACAGGTGTTTACAATTCTACAATTTCACAGTTCTTAACTAGAAAAACCAAAACAATAAGACTTGAAAATTTATTTATTATCTGTGAAGCTATTGGCATAACTTTATCCGAATTCTTTGCAGATGAAAGATTTAAGGAAGCTGAAGCTAAAGACTGGTTGAAAAAAAGAAAAGAGAAATAGCTGATTTTATAGTAATATCAATTATTTCTCTTTTTTAGTTATTTAATTTTTTTATATGCTCCCTTTTCAATATTAAATTGTTTATCACAACAAAAACCATATATAAAGGAACGCTCTGATGTATATTGATTTAATTCTTCTTTGTAAATATCCCATTCATCAAATAAATCCTGCTGTTCATCTGTCAAAGTATTTTTTAGTTTTTCTTCTAGTTGTACTATTTTATCTAAAATTTCATTATAGACAGGACTTACTTTAAATGTTAGTTCTATATATTCCTGAAACATATTCAAAAGTAAACGAATGTCTTTATTAGAAATCTTAATTTTAGTTTTAAACTCTTTATTAAATTGTTTTGTAAATTTAATTACATTATCTATTTTCATTTATTGCTCCTTTCCCAGAATTTGATTTAAACAATTTTAATTTTTGCTATATAAATTATATTACTAATAATTTCATCTTTTAAATATCGCAAACCTCGTTTGAATGTCCTATATTTCTTTAACCTACATTAAACACTTCCTTTACTTTTCTTTTTAATGCTTTTGATATTTTAATCATAGTTTTACAACTTGGATTTCCTCTAGTTCCTCTTTCTAAATGACATATATATCCTACCGAAAGTTTACTCATTTCTGCTAGTGCATATTGTGTTATTCCTTCTTCTTCTCGTATTTCTTTTATTCTATTTTCCATAAACCACCCTTTGAATTTTTCCTGTTTCTATTTCTATGCCTATATCTCGAGCAATAAGTTCTACAATTCCACCATCTATAATATTACATAATACTATTGTTACAAATCCTCTTTTTAACTCTACTTTTTCTTTATTCCAATTTTCTTTATGCTTATGTACAGATAATATATACAAATCATTTTCATATATTATTACATGATATATTTTAATAGTTTTTTCTTTTTCAAAAATTTTTATCATATCCATAATTTTACTATCAAATATAAATTCTGTTCCTTTATCATTTATTCTAGTTACATATACTTTGTTATTTTCTGCAAACTCTTTTATTATTTGGGAATCTAAACCTATTATTCTTAATCTTTCAATAGCCTCTTGTTTTAATTCTTCCAATTTTTCATCTCCTTATCTGTTACTATAATTTTATTTAACTTTTCAATTCCATCTAATCTTAAACTTAATAAGTTACTACTATGTTTGATATTTTCCCTCATAAATTGTAGTAGACCTTCATCATGTCTTAATTGAAACCTTTTCTTATAATATCTAATCTGTTTACTTGATAATGAACTCCATCTATCTTGATATTGTGATACTATTGCAAATGTGCCACATATTACATCATCTTTAATAATTCTGTTGAAATCTAAATTGTTAAGTTTGGCTTCATCATCATAAACTAAATCTATATTATTTTTTAATTTTATGTATTTCAAATTATCTCCTATAATATCTATAAGTGTATTATTTATATTGTTTGTAGTTTTGATATAAGGCTCTTTGTCTGGCTCTATAATTAATATTTTCAATTTGTCCCAACTCCTTTATTTTAATTGAATACTAGATAATTGTTTTAATTCTTCCACTCTTGCATCTTCATTTTTTTATATTAATTAAAATAGTCTTTAAGTTCCTTTATCTCTTTATCTGTTAAAGATACTGCTTTATTGTTTTTACTCTTTATAACTGCAAATGTTCCATATATTGATTTATTATTTATTTTTCTATTAATTTTTGATATATCTTGTCCTTCTTTACTATAAATTAAATGTATATCTTTTTCTAATTCTATTTTAGAATATGGATAATATATTAATCCGTATAATGTGCTATCAATATTTTCACATTCTAATACATAAGGCTCTTTGTTTGGCTCTATAATTAATATTTTCAATTTCCTCCAACCCCTTTATCTTAAATTAAAGATAACTAGAATATTTTGTACTAATGCTTTTTATCCAGTCTTTGTCAACTCTGTCTAAATATGTACTCCAAGCCTTCTTGTTACTATTCCACCACCATTTTCTACTTTTTAATGCAACTATTAATTGTCTTTGAATTCGCATAGGAAACCTTATATATGCTCTATCTCCTTCAATGTATGCTGTAAAGTTTTCATCTTCAAATATAACTTCCTTTCGGATCTCCTTAACTTCTCCATTCATTGAACTTTGATAAACTTTAAATATAATACTATTCTTTCTCCACTTATACTTTGGATAAAA
>CAMXQV010000071.1 GCA_947245515.1 uncultured Clostridium sp.
ATGAGTGAAAATATTTCACTCATTTTTCGTTTGGACTTTTTTTACAGCCCCTTTAATTTATATATTTAGCAACATTTTTTTTCTTTTTTACAAAGCATTAATATAATAGATAGAATTAATAATAAGCCTAATATAACTGCTAAGACAATTACAGCTGGTAATGAAAGTAATATAACTAAACTAAGTGCTGCACCAATAATTAAACCAATTACAAATACAAAAGAAACTAATAAAATACTAGTAACTATACCTAAGCAGTTTCTCTTTTTACAACATTTTTTATCACATTTCTTATCGCATTTTTTATTTTCATAGCAATATATTTGTTCTTGTGGCTCCATACAAGTCACCTCCAGTATAGTATCCTGATTGATACTATACTATATTATATGAAATCCTACCTAAATAGTGACATTTTTCTACAAAATTTTCAAGTAGCCAAGTAGCTTGTATACCACTATATATGTTAAAAAATACAGTTTAAGATTATTAGTATAAAATTTATTTTTTAAGCTATGAAAATGCTACTCTCCATGTTTCTTTTCAATTTTAGTAATAGCCTTCAAAGCTTTCTCTCTTTGTAAAATAACAACATGTCCACAACCTTGGCATTCTAGTTTAAAATCAACACCAACTCTAATAATCTTCCATAATTTACTTCCACAAGGATGTTGCTTTTTAGTTCTAACAATATCTCCTAAATTATATTCCATAAAAACTCCTTTAAAACAATTGAAGTCTTTCCATTTTCTCTTTATTTAGGAATAACTAAGAAAAAATTATAAGTAAGCTTTTGTATGCACTAGAAAATGCTACAAATTCTAGTTATCTCTAAAATTATCTTCCTACTAGCTTAATCTTGCTTCAATTGATTTCTTTCCTAATACTTTCATTATTTCATACATATCTGGCGTATTTGTTCTTCCTGTTAGAGCAACTCTTATTACTGTACTTACATCACCTACATGCCCTTTATACTTTTCTGGATTTGCTTTATATTCTTTTACTTCTTTTGCATAGCCTAATTCTCCAGCTAATTCTTTTATTTTTTCAAACCATTCTTGCTTTTCATCTGTTTCTTCATAATATTTTTCTATATACAATTTTATTATTTTTTCTATTTCTTCTTTTTGCTCTATTTTTTGACTAGCATAGTTTATATTCTCTTTTTCGAATTTACTGTCATACATATAAATTATAGCTTGTTTTACCTCTGACCACTTTGAGATATCTTTTCTTGGCTTTTCATTTCCTCTTTCTATGCTAAATATTTTTAACGAATAGTCTTTATCTTGTATCATTTCTTCTAGTTCTTTGTCATATTTTTTTGCCCATTCTAAGGCTTTGTTATACACTTCTTCAGCAGTTAATTTTGATATTACTGTTTTTGATACATCTAATAATTTGGTCATATCAAATAATGCACCACTTACTCCCATTTTGTTTAATTGAAGTTCAAATTCTGATATATTTTTGTCTTTATTTGCTCTTCTCCAATTTTCAAAGGTTGAATTTGCTATATTTAATAGATATTCTTTAACCGCTTCTGCTGGTATTCCTTCCTTTTCATAATAATTTACAGCTGCTTCTGGATCTTTTCTTTTACTTAGTTTTCTTTTATTTCCTTCGTCATTTTTCATTATTGGTGCTATATGAGCATATTTTGGTGCTTTGAAACCTAATTCATAAAATAATTGTAAATGTAAAGGTATAGATGATAACCATTCATCTCCTCTAATTACATGTGTTGTTCCCATTAAATGGTCATCTATTGCATGTGCAAAATGATAAGTTGGTAATCCATCTGCTTTTATAATTACAATATCTTGGTCATTCTCTGGAAATTCTACATTTCCTTTTATTATATCTTTATGCTTTATTTTTTTATCTTCTCTTCCAGGTGATTTAAAACGTATTATATATTTTTCTCCTTTTTTGATTTTTTCTGCCATTTCTTCAACTGTATTGTTTCTACATTTTGCCCATACTCCATAATATCCAGGTCTAATTTTTGCTTCTTCTTGTTTAGCTCTTATTTGTTCAACTTCTTCTGATGTACAAAAACATGGATATGCTTTTCCTTGTGATATTAAATATTTTGCATAAGCTTGATATATTTCTTTTCTTTCAGATTGTTTATATGGTCCATATTTTCCTTTGCTTTCTGTTTCTGATATCATGCCTTCATCTGCTTCAAGTTTAAAATTATTTAATGAGTTTATTATTTCGCTTGTTCCATTTTCAATTTCTCTTTTTTGATCTGTATCTTCTATCCTTATGAAAAATACTCCACCTGTTTGCTCTGATATTTTTTTTGCTATTAAGGCTTGATATAATCCACCTATATGCATAACTCCTGTTGGACTTGGAGCATATCTTGTTACAACTGCTCCTTCTTTTAATTCTCTTTTGGGATATTTTTCTTCATAATATTTTATATCTTTTACTTCTGGAAATATTAATTCAGCTAAATCTTTGTAATCCATTCTTTTCTCTCTCCTATCTTTTATATTTTTATTAATTTTCTTTTCATAATTTTAATATTTGCATTATACTATAATTTCTAGTAATTCACAATATATAATCTAAAAATAGACACTATTAAATTTTAGTGTCTATTTTTAAATCTAAGTTTGCAGATTTTGATTCTGAAACTGCTTTTGCTATATTATAAATCAATTTTTGTTTATCAGGTGTACAGTTTATAAGAACTTTATACAATTCTTTATCTAAGTATTTATCTGATGAAGTTGTAACACCTGTTATTAGAGTTTCCATTGGAACATCTAAAGCATTTGCAATTTGTGCTAATCTTTTTAAATTAATTTGAGAATGACCCCTTTCTACTCTACTTAAAAATGCCGTTGCTATATCAATTTCTTCCGATAACTTTTCTTGCGACCACCCTTTTTTCTTTCTTGCCTCTCTAATTCTTTCTCCTATTAGTGAATAATCTATATCGTTTTTCATTCGATCACTCTCCTTCATAAGTAAATATAACATTATGCATTCCACTTGTCAATATATTTTTATCTTATTAATAAAATTTTACATAGAAATTTGTTGTCCTTTAAACTTATGAACAATTAATTCTTTATTTTACCTTATTTGCATAAAAATTATTTACAATTTTATCATATGGTGCTTGAGTTTTTAATTCTCCTGCCATAGTCATAACTTCTTGTAGTCTATTAAAAGCTTCTTCTTTAAGTACTGGTGTATCATTCCATGCTTCTATATCTTTATAACTTTGTATTGAGGTTTCTAATAAGGCTAAATCTGTTCCAGGAAAGAAGCTTTGTATTACTTCTGCTATTTCTTTACTTGTATGGTCTTTCACCCATTGTTGACCTTTGTATACTGCATTTGTAAAGCCTTGAATTGTATCTTTATTTTTTTCTATATAACTTTTCTTTGCAAAGTATGCAGTATATGGTATTTCTCCTGCCTCTTCGCCCACTGATGCAACTACATATCCCTTTTTTTCTTGTTCTGTTAGTGATGCTGTTGGTTCAAATAAGGTTACATATTCTGCATTTCCACTTGCAAAGGCTCCTGCCATTAAATCAAATTTGATGCTATCATCTAATATTAAATCAGTTTGTGGATTTATTCCATTTTTCTTTAATACATATTCTAAAGTCATATATGGAACTCCTCCTTTTCTTCCAGGAATTACTTTTTTTCCTTTTAAATCTTTCCAGTTGAAATTTCCATTATTGTTTCTTGAAACTAAAAATGATCCATCTTTTTTTGTCATTTGTGCAAATACTTGACAAAAGTCTTCTTTTCCTTCATTATATACATATATTGATGCCTCTGGTCCAGCAAATCCTATTTCACATTGATTTGCTAATACTGCTGTCATTACGGCATCTGCTCCCCTTTTCTGATGACAACACTTTATTGTTAGTCTTTTGTGTACTAAAATTCAAGATGTTATAGCTATTTGCAAAATTTTGATTGCAAAACATTTTCTTTTGATTTTCTGCTATTTTGGTATTTAATAATTTAATTTCAAGGGTATCTCCTTCTCCATAAGCACTCTCTATTATTAAATTTAGAATATCTTTTTTGGCTTTCAAGTCAAAGGCTTCAAATATATCAAAGCAATTGTCTATGATATTTAATATGTATTTTGCTCCTTTGCTTAATTTTGTGTTCATCTTCTTGCTTTCACTTTTTGAATGTTCTAAAACATCAATTTTATTTTTTAATTCTTCTTTTTTATTTTGTGCTTTTATTAATTCTTGATTGATAATGTTAATTACAGAAATATCGATATATTTTACTTTTTGGGCTAAATCTTTGATTTCCTTTTCGCTTTTTTCATATTCTTTTTTTAGCATTTCCATTTCTGTTGCTATATCTTCTTTTGGATTATAATTAAATGCCATATTTTTTAATTCTTGATAAACTTCTGAATTTGGCACAAAAACCTCTTTTAAAATTTTAATAAAATTATTATCTAATTCATTTCCTTTTACATTATGAGAATTGCAATTTATCCTTCTAGTTCTGTCCTTTTCCCTACAAACATAATAATAGGTTGTTGTTCCATCTTTATTTTTTCTATTTGATTTTGGTATCATTTTATTGCCACATTTTTTACATCGTAATATCCCTGAAAATATTGTTTCATTGGTATGATTAGCACTTGCTCGATAAGATTTATCTTTGTTTTTTTCTAATAATTCTTGTACTTGTACCCACTCTTTTCCTATTACATATCCTTTATGTAATCCTACTGCTATAATCCAATCTTTTAATGGTCTTTCTTTTTTATTATTATTTGTTTTATTATAAGCAATAATCCCATATTTTCCGTCAAACTTTTCCCTTCCATCTTTCTCTGCGTATATGTTTTGCCCTCTATTCTTATAATATTGTAAAATGGCATCATCATTTTGACTATATACAGGATTGGTAAGTATATTTTTTAAAGAGTATTTTCTAAATTCTTTGCCTTTTCTGGTGTATATTTTATTTTTTAATAGATAATGTTCTAATCCTGCTAATGATTTGTATTCTAAGTATTTTCTAAAAATTAGTTGTACTTTTTGCCTTTCTTCTTCATTTACTTTTAATTTATAGGCTTTTTTATTTTTCTTTTCTATTGTGTTTGAGTTTGTACTTTCTTCTGCTATTGGCATTATTTCAACTTTTTCTGAATCAAATCCAAGTGGTGTATCTCCTCCTAACCATCTTCCTGTTTTTGCAAGTTCTAACATATTATCTCTTATTCTTTCTGCTATGACTTCTCTTTCTAGTTGTGCAAATACAGAAGCTATATACATCATAGCTCTTCCCATTGGTGTAGTTGTGTCAAACTGTTCTTTTATAGATACAAAACTTGTATTTAGTTTGTTTAATTCATTCATTAAACTAGAAAAATCGGCTATATTTCTACTTATTCTGTCTAGTCTATAACTAATTAATATGTCAAAAGGATTCTCCTTTTCTTCTTCTAAAAATAGCTTGAATTTTGGTCTTTCTATATTTCCCCCTGAAAATCCTTCGTCTTCAAATATAGTAGTTTGTATTTCATATTCATTTTCTGGATAGTTCTTTTTGATATATTCTTTGGCTAGTTCTATTTGATTTCCTATGGAATCTCCTTTATCTGAATATTTTGATTTTCTTGAGTATATGGCTATTCTAAGTTTTTTCTTCATTTTTCCTCCTTTGCTTAACTTATATTAAAATTTATTCTGTTATTTTGTTTTACATACTTTAAAGCAACAAAAAAAGAACTACTATTTTTATTTTAGTAATTCTTTCATATCTTTTTGTAGTAGCGTTTCTAAATTTACAAATCCATTTATACGTTTCATTTTTTCCATCATTTACTTTTATTTCTTCTATACATTCCTGTTGTCAACTCTAATATATAATTTTCTAGACTAGGACTGCCATTTTTCTTTGCAATCGCAATCTCTTTATCTATATCATAAGGTAATCTTACAAATTGTATAGAAAGAGATTGCCTTTCTTTACTTCCAAAATTGCCCTCTATTATTGTATAATATGCTTGTGTAGTTTCAGTCATATCTTCTATATTTTCATCATGGTTTAAGTTTTCTACTACATTTCCAACACTTCCAACATTAACAAGTGTTTTATTAAAGAACTTTTGCATATATTGTATATGAATATCACCATATAATATTATATCTGGAATTATTCCTTTTTCATCTTCAAATAATATCATTTTATCTTCCACATTATCAAAATCTAAAACTCTAAAATTCGTATCATTTTTTGAAGCATGAAACATTCTAATTAAACTTCCACTCATATAAAAATCATAATACATTGGAAGTTCATTTAAATATTTTAATCTTTCTTATCCTAACTTTTCTCTATGCCATATTTTATGAGGTGTAGTTCCATTTATTGCTCCCTCATCAGCATTTCCTTTTACAATAACTTCACATTCTTGTCTTGCTATATCTACAACTTCGCATGGTGAAGAACCTCTTAAAACTAAATCTCCTGCACAAAAAATTCTTTTTATCCCGTCTATTATGTATATCTTCTAAAACTGTCTTAAAAGCTGTTATGTTTCCATGTATATCAGATATTATTGCTATTCTTTCCATTATTTTCCCCTTTCAATAACTTCTTATTTATCTTATCATAAAAAGTCAAAAAAGGAAGTGCTTTTCTAAACTCTTCCAATTATAAATTCTTTAATTTATTATATTAATATATCTATATCACTATTTTTAGTGGGCTTATTCTTAGCATACGAACCAAATAATATTGCTTTCTCAACTTCTGTATTTGCTAAAATTTCATATATCATATTTTTTATATCTTCAATAGAATATATTTTTGTATTCATATACTTTTCCTCTTTGATTTTTCCTTTTTATAGTATAGCATAAACTATTTTAAATTACTATTATTTAATTATTTTGTAAATATCTAGTATTTCATTTTTTATTGTACTTTTATTTTCATTTTATATTAAAAATGTAGCATATAATGGAACTGATTTAATATTATTTTCAAATCCAAAATTTTTACTAGATATTCGCATACTATATTCAGGTTTATACTGTTTTATAAATGAGTTAAGGCTTTTAGATTTTGTTTTTTCTGATGTTTTTACTTCAATTGGTATAATTTTTTCATCTCTTATAATTATAAAATCTACTTCTGAGCCATTTGTTGTTTCACAATAGTATAATTCATAACCATCTTGTACTAACTGATTAGCAACATAATTTTCTGTAATAGCTCCTCTATATAATTGATTATATTCTTCTAAATTATTTTTTATAATCTTCGACTTATTTGAAAGTAATCCTACATCACTCATATATATTTTAAATGCTGATACATCTGTATACATATTTGGTGAGACATCTCCTCTTGTTGTTCTATCACATTTTAATACTAATCCTACATTTATTAGCCAGTCTATTGACTCTCCAAATATAGAAGCTCTTGCTCCTTTTTGTATCATTGAATATTGAAACTTTTTGTTTTCTTTTCCCAATTGACTAGGTATTGATTCATATGTTGAAATTGTTTTTATACTTTGAGTATTTTCTGTGTATTTTGCCATATCTGCTATATATGCTGAAAGTATCAAATTTTGAATTTCTGTATATTTTATTGCTTCTGCTTTCTTTAAATAACTTTCAACTACTATTGGCATTCCACCAACAATTAAAAATTCTTTATATAATTCTAAAGCTTCTTTATGTAGTAATTCATTTATTGTTTTATTTTGTTCGAATGATTTTTTTATTTCTTCTATTAGTAATTTTTTATTTTTCGCCCATAAAAACTCTTCAAAATCTAGTGGATATACTGTTTTTATTATTACTTTACCTACTGGAAATGAATATTTTTCTCTATTAATTGATACTCCCAATAAGCTTCCAGCAACAATTATATCATATTCTGGTGCTTGTTCTGTAAAATATTTTAATGAGGTTAATGCTCTATTGCAATTTTGTATTTCATCAAAAAATATAAGTGTTTCCTACTTGTCTTGCCCCATATCAAACAAGTGGCATCTTATTTTCTTTTAAATTTTTCTATTTTACTAAATCTTCATATATCTTTCTTTTCATTCTATAAGGCCTCCTAAGTATTTATTTGATTATACTTTATTATTTTTAATAAGTCAAATAAAGTGTAACGTATACAGAAATAAAGATTAAATTTTTTAGTTTTTATATATTGTCCATTTTTCATTTCCA
>CAMXQV010000072.1 GCA_947245515.1 uncultured Clostridium sp.
GGAAATGAAAAATGGACAATATATAAAAACTAAAAAATTTAATCTTTATTTCTGCTATTCCCATAATATCTTTGCATTTTTTCATAATTATTGTTATACTATAATTATAAAATAAAAGGAGGAAACTAAAATGCCTACACCACATAATAATGCCAAATCAGAAGAAATAGCAAAAACAGTAATAATGCCTGGAGACCCATTAAGAGCAAAATTTATAGCAGAAAACTTTTTAGAAAACTACAAACTAGTAAATGAAGTTAGAAATATATATGCATACACTGGAAACTACAAAAATAAAAAACTAACAATAATGGCATCAGGAATGGGAATGCCTAGTATGGGAATATATTCTTATGAATTATACAAGTTTTATCAAGTTGAAAATATAATTAGGATAGGTTCTTGTGGAGGTTACTCACCAGATCTAAAATTATTTGATATTATTTTATCTGAACAAGTATATTCTGAAAGTAACTTTGCACTAAATGCTAATAACGAAAATTGTCACTTAATAAAAGCTTCTACTAAATTAAATGATGCTATAGAAAAAGCATCACAAGAAATTAATATTCCTATTGTAAAAGGAACTACAATTTGTACAGAATTCTTCGATTCCTATATATTTAATTTGCAAGAAACTTTAAATAGAATTCCCAAAGACTTAAAACCACTCGGCTCTGAAATGGAAGCCTTTGCCCTATTTTATACTGCAAAAATGCTAAATAAGAAGGCTTCTTGTTTAATGAGTGTTGTTGATACAAATGTTAATTCAAATTTACCTAAATCAAATGCAACTGCTGAGGAGAGACAAAATGGTTTAAATAACATGATTACACTAGCTTTAGAAGCTACTTTAAAAATAGATTAAGAACTTAATCTTAAAATAGGAAAATGCTTTATTTCATTTTCCTATTTATTATTTTTATATTTTATTATATTAAAATTATATATATATATATTATAACTAATCTTTTCAGAAAAATTAAAAATCTATTTTCTCTTGAATCCAACTTTCTAGTTCATCAATTTTAACTCTAACTTGTTCCCTTGTATCTCTATCACGAATTGTAACTGTTTCATCTTCAAGTGTGTCAAAATCAACTGTAACACAATAAGGTGTACCTATTTCATCTTCTCTTCTATAACGCTTACCAATAGAACCAGTCTCATCATAATCACACATAAACTTCTTAGAAAGTTTATTATAAACTTCATCAGCTTTATCTGACAATTTTTTAGAAAGTGGTAAAACTGCTACTTTATATGGAGCAATTGCTGGATGTAGATGTAAAACTGTTCTTGTATCTCCTTCTGCAATTTCTTCTTCATCATAAGCATTACATAAAAATGCAAGTACTACTCTATCAGCACCTAAGGAAGGTTCAATAACATATGGGATATATTTTTCATTTGTTTCTGGATCTTGATAGGATAAATCTTGTTTTGAATGCTTTATATGCTGTGATAAATCATAATCTGTTCTATCTGCAATTCCCCATAATTCTCCCCAACCAAAAGGAAAACTAAATTCTATATCAGTAGTTGCTTTACTATAAAATACTAATTCCTCTGGTGAATGGTCTCTTAATCTTATATTTTCCTCCTTTATTCCTAAAGCTATCAACCACTTTTTACAGTAATCTTTCCAATACTTATGCCATTCTAAATCTGTTCCTGGCTTACAGAAAAATTCTAATTCCATTTGCTCAAATTCACGTGTTCTAAAGGTGAAATTTCCTGGTGTTATTTCATTTCTAAAAGCTTTTCCAATTTGTGCTATTCCCATTGGCATTTTCTTTCTTGAAGTACGTAATACATTTTTAAAATCCACAAAAATTCCTTGTGCAGTCTCTGGTCTTAAATATATTTCTGAAGTTGAATCTTCTGTTACACCTTGAAAAGTTTTAAACATCAAATTAAATTTTCTAATATCTGTAAAGTTAGTTTTTCCACAAGTTGGACATGGAATCTTATTTTTAGAAATAAATTCAATCATATCTTTATCTTCCATTCCATCAGCTATCATATCTTTTCTTTGTTCATGTGCCCATTCTTCAATTAGCTTATCCGCTCTATGCCTTGTTTTACATTCTTTACAATCAATAAGTGGATCTGAAAAACCTCCTATATGTCCAGAAGCAACCCATGTTTCTGGATTCATTAATATTGCGGCATCTAATCCTACTATAGCTTTTTGCTCTTGAATAAATTTTTTTCTCCAAGCATTTTTAACATTATTTTTTATTTCATTTCCTAATGGACCATAATCCCAAGTATTAGCTAATCCTCCATAAATTTCAGAACCTGCATAAATAATTCCTCTATTTTTGCATAATGCAACTAAAGTATCCATTGATTTTAACATAAAAATTCCTCCTCTTTGTTTTTTATGAAACTAAATAAACTAAATAATTTTTTTCAATTTGACTGTAATAAATTAAGCATTTTTTATTACTTTTTACTAGAAGTTTATATTTAAGATGATGATTTTTTTCTCCATCCCAAAAATCATATAATCAAAAAAACTTTCGAACCTAGCTCTATATAAGCTAGGGACGAAAGTTAACTTTTCCGCGTTTCCACCCTAATTCTTAAAACTTTTATTGTTTTAAGCACCTTAATTCTTATTACTCCAAAGCTCCCCATACTTATTTATTATTGGAATTCCACCAGCACCAATTCTCTATTTATAAATTTTACAGTATTTTTTCTTCTTCCTTGTAATTAATAGTTATTTAATTTCATATATTATATTATCTGTTATAAAAAAAGTCAATATTTTTAATAAAAGATATTGATAATTTTATTTTTTTGTGTTAATATATAAAATGTATTTATTTATAGGGGTATAGTGTTAATGGTAGCACATCGGTCTCCAAAACCGCCTGTGAGGGTTCGAATCCTTCTACCCCTGCCATAGCAAAAACAGTGATTTCTAAGTATTTCACTGTTTTCATTTTATTTTTTTCTTTGTCTATTTTTTCCCATTTTTCTATATAAAAAGTTGTCAAGAATCCCCCATCTTAATCTATTTTTTATATTTACAATTAATTTTAATAAATACCTTTAAAAGGAGATGGTTTATATAACAAGTTTATTTAATAAAATTCTAATGTTGATAGTCCTTTTATCAATTCTAATATGTATTTTCTTTATTCCTATTATAACTTCTAATTCTTACTCAAATTCAAAAGACTTAGATTCAGAAATTATAGATTTTAACCCAGATGGGTTTGTTTGGCCTATTCCTGGCTATACTAGAATCAGTTCAAATTTTGGTAACCGTATATCTCCTACAAGTGGTGCTTCATCCTCACATTCTGGTATTGATATTCCAGCTCCACCTGGTAGTAAATTTATCGCTGTTGCAGATGGTGAAATTACTTTTTGCCAATTTTTAGGTGCTGGTGGCTATACTATAACCCTTTCCTTTGATAATTTTAAAGTTAGCTATTGCCACTGTGACCCTAACTTTATTGTTTCAGTTGGAGATAAAATTAAACAAGGTCAAGTTATAGGGTGTGTAGGTCCTAAAAATGTTTATGGTGTTAAAGGTAATCAGTACTTTGACAGTGAAGGCAAACCTACTAATCGGTGCTACAACTGGTCCTCATTTACATTTAGGTTTTAGAATTGAAGGAAAATATGTTAATCCTTTAAGTTATTTTTAAATATTAATTTTATTAGCTTAGCAATAAAGTCGACATAAAATATATCTGAAGAATCAAAGATTATTCAGTAAATTTGTTTGTGTGCTAAATTTATTCCATAAATTTGTGCACTAGTTATTTTATATAATGGAAAGCAATTTTTACTTTCCATTATATAAAAAGTAGGATTACATTTTCGTAATCCTACTTTTATTTTACATATCTTCATCATCTTGTTTTTCAATTTCTTCTTCCTCTTCTTCTTCATGACAACCATGACAACTATGACAGCTTCCATTACATCCATCTTCGTCTATGTCTCCTGTCCAATCTAATTCTATTGTATTGTTACATTCTGGACATTGTATTTCTGTTTTATTTTCATCGATGTCTATTATAAATTCATTACTACAATATGGACAAACAATCTCAAAGTCAAAACCTTCATCTGTATAGATGTCTTTTTCTATATTATCTAATACTTGTTGCATCTTTGCCATTCTTTCATCTAAGTCTTTTTGTGAACTTTCTAATTGTTCTAGTTTTTCTTCTTTATAGTCAATTGCATCATTCATTTGTTTTAGAAAACTATCTATAAAAGTTGTAAACCTTTCTTTTATATATTCCAAGTCTTCTTTGTTTTTTATATTTTTTTCTAAGTCATCTAAAAAACTCTTATATTCGTTTTTTAATAAAGCCATTTTGATACTCACCTTTCTTATACTCTTTCCATATATTCGCATGTTCTTGTATCAATTTTTAATATATCTCCAATATTTACGAATAATGGTACTTGTACTTCTAATCCTGTTTCTAGTTTTGCTGGTTTTCCTGATGTTGTTGTTGTGTTACCACTAAAACCAGGTTCAGTATATGTAACTTCTAATTCAACAAATGTAGGAGGTTCAACTGCAAATATATTACCTTTAAATGAAAGTATCGTAACTTCCATATTTTCTTTTAGATATTTTAAGCAATCACCTAGTTGTTCTTCATTTAATGGAATTTGATCATAGGTTTCATTATCCATGAAATAATATAATCCTCCATCATTATATAGATATTGCATTACTTTTTTTTCTATTTCTGCTGCTGGAAATTTATCAGATGGATTGAAGGTCTTTTCTAAAGTTGCTCCTGATATTACATTTTTTAACTTTGTTCTTACAAAGGCTGAACCTTTCCCTGGTTTTACATGTTGAAATTCTACAACTCTATATACATTTCCTTCCATTTCAAAAGTTGTTCCATTTCTAAAATCTCCTGCTGAATATACTGATGCCATAATTATTCTCCTTTCAATTGCTAAAACTGCTTTACTTATTGCAGTTTCAGAATACCTATTATATTTCTTTTCTATTTTTTAACTTTATTAATTTTACTATAAAAATCTGGAAAAATCAACCTTTTAATATTATTTTAAATTTTTTAATTTTTTATATTATTTTTTATCTATATTATAATATAATTTTTCTCAGATTTTGTTAAACTTATACTACCAAATTTTGTAATTTGCACAGTGTCTTCTATCCTTATTCCAAATTTTCCAGGAATATAAATTCCTGGTTCGTCTGTTACTACCATGTTTTCTTTAAGTACTGCTTCTGTTTTTCCATTAATATATGGTGGTTCATGAATTTCCATTCCAACTCCATGTCCTAATCCATGTATTAAATCATAATCCTTTAGTCTAAATTCATTCTCAACCATTTTAGTTAACATTCTTATACTTGTTCCATCTCTCATTTGTTGTATTGTTTGATTTTGACTTTTTAATACTATATCATATACCTTTTTCATTTCTTCTGGTATACTACCTACGAAAATGGTTCTCGTCATATCTGAACAATATCTATTAACTTTGCATCCCATATCTATTGTAATTATGTCTTGTTCTTTTATTCTTCTTTCTGTTGGTACAGCATGTGGCTTTGATGTATTTTCTCCAGATGCTACAATTGTTTCAAAAGCTAATCCGTCTGCTCTTGTTTTATAATATTTTTCTATTTCTATAGCTATTTGCTTTTCAGTCATTCCTACTTTTATATAGTCTAACAGGTAAGAAAAACAGTTATCTGTTATTTCACATGCCTTTTTTATATTGCTAATTTCTTCTTCGTCTTTAATCATCCTTTGCTTTTCAATTATATTTTCAGTCTCAACAAAATTATTAATTTTATATTTTCTTATATATTCTTTATAACTAGAGTAGGTTACATAGTTTTCTTCAAATCCTACATTTTCACAATACATGAAAAAATTTTCATAGTCTTGTTGTGTTATTCCTTTTATATCATATACTATTATTTCGTCATATAAGGTTAGCATGCTATGAATATATTCTATATATCTTCCATCTGTAATAAAAATATTTTCTTTTCTTGTTAATATTAAAATTCCTTCTGCATCAAGGTTTGTTAAGTATTTAATATTTGTTGGATTAGATATTATTAACCCTTGTAAATCAGATGTTGACATTATATTTCTTAACCATTGTAATTTAGGATTCATGTTAGGTCCTCCTCTTATTTTTTTATCCTTTATACATTCCTAGTGTAAATATTTGCATTAATACTGCTTTTATTTGCTCAAATGGTATGTACATACTTATATAGGTTGCTATCGCAATAAATGGACCAAAAGGTATGTATTCATCTGTTTTTTTTCTTTTTGAAACCAATAAAAATATACTTAAAATTGCTCCTATTAAAAAGGATACTAAGGTAATGATTATAATATTTGAAAATCCAAAATATATACCAAGTGCTCCCATTAATTTTACATCACCAAATCCCATTGCTTCTTTTCCATAAAAGATTCCTCCTATTAATGTAATTAATAAGAATATTCCCCCTCCTACTAACATTCCAAGTAACATATTTATAGTAATTGCTACATTTGATAGTCCATATATAAAGGCTAATATTATTCCTATCTCAAATATTGTTAAATTCAATCTATTAGGTATTATCTGTAGTTTATAATCTATTATAAACACTGATAATAACATTGGTGATAATAATAAATATTTTATTAAATCTAAATTCCCAATTAAAGTTTCTTTTACTCCATATACATATATTAAGGTTATATATATTGTTGATGTTATAAGCATTAATATATAATTTGGTTTAAATTTCATTTTGTATTCAGTTATTATATCCTTTGATATTACTTTTTTATATTCTGGTAATCTCTTGTTAGCCCAATCGACCATTTGCCCTATAAATAATCCTACTATTGCTGCTATTATATAATATACTATATGTACATCGTTAAAATACATGTTTTTTCTCCTTTTATTCCTTTAGTTTCTAAGAACCTTTTGTTTTTTATATTTTTCTTTTATTTTATTTTCTATTGGTCTTTTCCATGCTGTATACCAAAAGTCTTTTTCTTCAATTGGATCTACTAATATTGTAAACATATTACATCTATTTCCTCCAACTATATCTGTAAAAATTTGGTCTCCTACTACTCCTATTTTTTCTGCGTCTTCTTTTAGTTCTTTTTTAGTTTTTAAAAAGCCCATTTTTAAAGGCTTTTTTGCAAAGTTAATATATGGAATATTTAGTTTTTTTGATACGTTTTCTACTTTTTCTTTGTTATTTGAATTTGATAATATATAAAATTTAATTCCTTGTCCTCTTAGTTCTTTTGCCCATTTTACTTTTTCTTCTGATAGGTTTTCCTTATAGTCTATTAATGTATTATCTATATCTAGTATTAAGGCTTTTAACTTATTTTCTTTTAAAAATTGTATTGTTATTTCTTCAACTTTATTAAAATATGCATTCGGATATAAGTTCATTTTTTCCCTCACTTGTAAATTTATGTATATATTATCAATTTTACTCTTCTTTGTCAAGATAGATACAGTAATCACCAGGGAAATTTAATCATATTACAAAAATATTACAAAAAACACAAAATGTATGAT
>CAMXQV010000073.1 GCA_947245515.1 uncultured Clostridium sp.
TTTTTTGTAAGTGTAAAATTTTGTGTCTATATTTCTATTCTAACACCACTATTCTTTTAGGCTCATTATTTGAACACTTTTTTATAGCAATTGCAACGAATCCCAAAATTACTGTTGATAACAAGCAGTAGTATAACCACATATATTATTTCTCCTAATTTTCATATATATTATCATTTATTTTTAATACCATTCTTGTCCAATGTGTTTTAAATCCTAATCTTTCGTATAAATCTTTTGCAATATTATATCCTGATACTTCTAATGACATATCTTTATCTTGTTCTTTTGCCATTTCAATTAATTTATCTAATGCTATTGTTCCTATTCCTTGACCTCTATATTTTTCATCTATAAAAAATCGATATAAATATATTTCTTTTTCATAATTTTTTATTCCTATAAAACCAACCATTTCATTCTTACACATAATTTTATAATATTCTTCGTTTTCTTCAAAAGTCAATTCTTCTGGTTTTATAATTCTTAATTGATATATTGGATCAACTGTATTATGATGTTTCCATTCTTCTATAATCCATTCTCTAAAATAATCGTTATTTTCCTTTTCTAATTTTATATCTAATTTTTCCATTTTTAATATATTCCTCTCTATAATCTTTTAAAATTCTAAATTATATTCTTTAGTCTTTTACTTTTTTCATAATATTCAATATGACCATTTATGCTTTTATTTGACTTCATAATATACACATATTGATTTTTGATTTTTACAAATCTTTATAATGAACAATATATGTAGTTAATTTACTGGTATTATTTTCATCTATTTCAAATATTCTTCCACCTCTTAATTTATCTGTTCCATAAGGACTGTACCCAGCACAAGCATCTAAACACATTTTAATTCCACAAAAGTCCCCTTCAAAACAAGCATTATGACTATGTCCACAAGCAATGCATTTTATGTCATTTCTCTGTAAAATTGTTGAGAAAATACCTGAATTAAACATCCCTATCTTCATTATTTCTTCCATACTACCGCTTTGCATTTGTGTATTGTGGGTTTTCTATTATGTATTGAAATTCCCATGGTGGAATATGCATAAACAAAATACCATTAATTTTTTTATTACAATATTCTTCTATAAATTCTCTATTATCTATATAAGTTCCATAATAAAGTTCAATTTGTAATGTTTCACAATTATTAAATTTCTCTCTATAATTTTTAGTTATATAACCACCTTTATAAGGTTTATTACTACTAACTATAAATCCACATTTTTCTAGACTATTTTTCATAATTTCAAAAAAATCGTTACTAGTAGTTTTTCCATAGTTATTTCCTAACACAATATCGCAACCTACATTTCTGCCAAAACTATGTAAGTCTATCAGATATACTTTTTCAAAATATCTTAATTTTTCTTTTAATAATTTTTCTATCTCTTTATGGTATGATACATAATAATTATCTATCTTTTCTGTCATCTCATCTTGTAATAAGGTGTTTTTATACATATCTTTGTCAAAAGTGGTTTGTATATGTGAATGATGGAAAAGTCTATCTAATATTGCATTCGCTAAAGTTACATCTCCAATTGGCTTTTCTATATATGGATTTAGACCAAATGCAAATTCACCTATATATCTAACTCCTTCATCTGTATTCATTTTGCTTATTTGAGCCATTGAATTATTAGGATATCTTAAAATACACCATTTTGTATGTTTTACTCTCTCTTCAAAATGTACTGGTTTCATATAATATTTATTATAAAATTCCATAACTTCCTTAGATATTCCATTTAGTGCTGATGTATTTGCACTCGCTCTTATCCCTATATATGCATCCATGTCTTGCATTTTTGCTCTATCATGTTTTGCATACATTTTAATTTGTTTTTCATCAGCATTTTGTAATATTTATTTTAGTATTTCATAATTAACAATATTAAAATATGGTCTTACACCTAATCTTTCAGCATTTTTTATTATTTCTTTAGCTAATGGAATAGCTTCTTCTCCTAATATTTCTACTAAAATGTGTTCTCCCTTTTTTATATTTACTGAATAAGTTAGTAGATTATTGGCTACTTTTCATATCTTATATCTTTCATGATTATCTCCAATTTTCCTCATTAATATATTCTGTTAATGCCATAATGAATGCCATTTCTGTTAAATCTATTCTTGAAATTCTATTATGTGTTAATAATTGTATACCTCCACCTTTATTATGTCTTTCATCATCTTTGATAAACACTTTATTCATTACTTGGCTTAAATCAGTATCTATAATATCATTTACTAATCTATCTGGTACTGGAAATGATGGACTTGTTCCATAACTTTCAAAATCGTTATTATTTTCAATTACTGCAATATTAGTAATCATCCACCTTCCTAAAACATTATTTATTCCACTTTCTATAGATAAAAATAAATCTGCATCTATATTATTTTCCTTTGCATATTCTTTTAGATTTCTAACTCTATTTTTTGCTCCATTATATATTTCATCATTAACTGGTTGCTCACTTACATTTGATTCTACAGGTATTCCAATAATTTCTATATTATCGAAGTAATTTAGTAATGCCTTTTTTGCTCCTTCAATTTTTCCTTGATTTTTTGTTGCTATTAATACTTTCACAATTTACCTTCTTTCATTTTTATAATTTTATTTATTTAAATTCTTTTATTTTTTAGTAAGTTTATAATACGCCTAAAATCTTTACCATTAAGAAAGTATTTTTCTGCTTTTGTAAATGTAATATTATTTTTTCTTTTATAGTCTGCTTATCAATTACAGTTAGCATATCTGAAACTTGAAATAATCGTTTTTTAATATGGTCAAATTTTATTCCTCTTTCAACTTTTGGATTAGTAGCAAATAAAGTATCTAGTATTGTTGCTAATGTTTCTTGTCCATTATCATAATAGATAACAATTTTATTGAATGTATCAAAATATGCTTTATTATCATTTATAAATTGTCCTATCTCTTTTGCCAAGGCACTATTAAAAATGCTCCCATCATAGCTGAGGATGCTTTAATGTTAACTATAATAAAAACTAGGATAACTCCTAGCTTTTTATTTTCTTCTTTAATACATTCCATCCATACCTGCTGGCATTCCATCTCCGTGTCCACCACAGCCACATCCTTTTTCTTCTGGAGCATCTGTTACTAGGCTTTCTGTTGTAAGTACCATTGAAGCAATTGATGCAGCATTTTGAAGTGCACTTCTTGTTACTTTTGTTGGGTCAACTATTCCTGATTTTTTCATATCTACATATTTTTCACTTGAAGCATCAAATCCAATTCCTACTTCTGCTTGTTTTACTTTGTCAGTTATTACAGCTGGCTCTAAACCACTGTTTCTAGCAATTTGTTTTACTGGTTCCTCTAAGGCTTGTAATACTATTTGTGCTCCTAATTTTTCTCCATTTTCTAAGGTTGCAACTATTTTTTCAACTTCTGGAATTATATTTATTAAAGCTGTTCCTCCTCCTGCTACAATTCCTTCTTCTACTGCTGCTTTTGTTGCTGATAAGGCATCTTCTATTCTTAATTTTTTATCTTTCATTTCAACTTCTGTAGCAGCTCCAACACCAATTACAGCCACTCCTCCAGCCATTTTAGCTAAACGTTCTTGTAAGCCTTCTTTATCATATTCACTTTGTGTCTCATTTATTTGAGCTTTTATTTGTTCTATTCTATCTGCAATTAATTGTTTATCTCCAGCACCATCTACTATTATTGTATTTTCCTTTTGGACTTTTACTTGTTTTGCTTTTCCTAATTGTTCTATTGTTGTATCTTTTAATTCTAATCCTAAATCAGAAGTTATAACTTCTCCTCCTGTTAATACCGCAATATCTTCTAGCATTGCTTTTCTTTTGTCTCCAAATCCTGGTGCTTTTACTGCTACTACATTTAGTACTCCTCTTAATTTATTTAATACTAAGGTAGATAATGCTTCTCCTTCAATATCATCACATATAATAACTAGTTTTCCAGATTGTTGCATTAAATTTTCTAATAGTGGTAATATTTCTTGAATATTGCTTATCTTTTTGTCCGTAATTAATATGTATGGATTGTCAATAATTGCTTCCATTTTTTCTGTGTCTGTTACCATATATGGAGATACATACCCTTTGTCAAATTGCATACCTTCTACAACATTCAATTCTGTATTTGATGTTTTTGACTCTTCTATTGTTATTACTCCATCTTTTGACACCTTCTCCATTGCATCTGCAATTAGTTTTCCTACTTCTTCGTTATTTGCTGATATACTTGCAACTCTTGCTATATCTTCTTTTCCATTGACTTCTGAACTTATCTTTCTAAGTGCTTCTACTGCTGTATCTACTGCTGTATCTATTCCTCTTTTTATTGCCATAGGATCCGCTCCAGCTGCAACATTTTTTACTCCTTCTTTGATCATACTTTGAGCTAAAACTGTTGCTGTTGTAGTACCATCTCCTGCAACATCATTTGTCTTTGTTGAAACTTCCTTCACTAGACGAGCTCCCATATTTTCGAATTTGTCTTCTAATTCAATTTCTTTTGCTATTGTTACGCCATCATTTGTTATAAGTGGTGCTCCAAAACTTTTATCTAATACTACATTTCTTCCTTTTGGCCCTAATGTAACTTTTACAGTATCTGCTAATTTATTTACACCTTCTAATAAGGATTTTCTAGCATCTTCTCCATATTTAATAATTTTTGCCATTTTTTATTTACCTTCCTTTCATGGATTAGGATATGTTTTTATAAATTATTTTTATAACTATTGTATAGCTTAATGTTTTTATTTAAATTTTATAGTTAAACATTCCTTTTCCTTCTTCTAATTTTTATTTTTTCTATTCTACGATTGCTAAAATGTCTTCTTGTTTTACTATTATGTATTCGTTACCTTCATATTTTACTTCTGTTCCTGAATACTTGCTTACAATTATATTATCACCTTTTTTTACAGTAACAGGTTCAATTTTTCCATCTATGTTTTCTCCTGGTCCTACTTCAATTACTTCTGCTATTTGTGGCTTTTCTTGAGCTGCTCCTGATAAGATGATTCCACTTTTTGTTTTTTCTTCGCCTTCTTTCATTTTTATTAATACTCTACTACCTAATGGTTTAATCATTTTTTATACCTCCTTTAGTTTTTAGCACTCTTACTTAGTAACTGCTAATAATTTATACCCTTTTTGATTAAATGTCAATACTTTTTTTCATTTTCACACAAAGTTCACAAATATATTTTATTCATTACCTTTTATATATATTACAAAATTAAAATTTATTATAGAACTATGTTATTTTTTTGTTGATTTTCTATCTTAATTTACAGTATAATATATATATGAAAAAGTTAATTGTTGATAAAATATTTAATGGAAAAAAACTTAATACTTTTTTATTTGATAATATACCAAATCTTACTTCTAATCTCTTTTATAAAACGCTTAGAAAAAAAGATATTAAAATTAATAATAAAAGAGTTCACGAAAATGTGACAATTTATGAAGGCGATGAAATTTTAGTATATATTCCAGATGAAATCTTAGAAAAAAAATTTAATCTAAATATAGTATATGAAGATAATAATATCCTTATAATAAATAAACCTTGCAATATTGAAGTTACAGGAGAAAATAGCTTAACAACAATAATTCATAAAGAATACTCTTCTAATTGCAAACCACAGCCTTGTCATAGAATTGACAGAAATACTATGGGATTGGTATTATTTGCAAAAAATGAGGATAGTCTTAATATTCTTTTTGATAAATTTAAAAAACATGAAATTGAAAAACATTATTTAACTTGGGTATATGGTATTCCTAATAATGATTCTGAAAAATGTGATGCTTTTTTATTTAAAGATAATACAAAATCTACAGTTTATATTAAAGAACATTTTAAAAAAGGCTATAAAAAAATAACTACTATATATAATATTATTGAAAAGCGAAAAGACAATACTTGTATTTTAGATATTGAAATACCAACTGGAAAAACACATCAAATTCGTGCACATTTGGCTTATATGGGATATCCAATTATTGGTGATGGTAAATATGGTATTAACAAAATTAATAACAGATATGGTAAAAAATATCAAATGCTTTGTAGTTATATTATAAAATTTAACTTTACAACTGAAAGTGGTAAACTTAATTATCTAAATGGTAAAAAATTTGTATTAAATAATTCAGTTGAATATTTTAAATAAAAATGGTATGTAAGATTTATTATTTTATAATCAATACATACCTCTTTTATTTTTAGTAGTCTTTTATTTTTAAGGAATTTTCTACTAAATTTATTAATTTATGATATTAATAGCTTTATATTTACTTTAACTATGCATCATCTATATTATCAATTATGTCTTTACATTCTTTCCAACTGACTACTTTTAAACATTCATATTCCTCTGATAACTTTTTAGCTATTTCTTTTGTATTATCAGTAGATTTTAAATCTGCTATTATTATGTTTTTAAGATATTCTTCTCTGCCATATAATATCTTAAATAAGGTCGCTCTTAAAAAACCTTCTATTTTTTCTTCTTGATTTTTTACTGCTATAATTAAATATATTCCATCTGATGTTAATTTCGTGTATGTACATAAATATATAATATTTTTTATTATTTCAAATAATCCATAAATAGCTAGTGTCCAAAATATGGTATTTAATACTAATTCCATTATTTTAAAGCCTCCTATGGATATTATATGTTTTTGTTTATTTTATGTGAAAAAAAAGAGCCCTGTACAACAGAGCCCTTATTTACAGAAGTATTCAGTATCCAGTTTACCTTTTTTCTTTCTGATAATATTCAAGAATTTTTTCTTCGAGTATTGCATTACAAATACTCTCCTGAGACATCTCTCCATCTCTCTTTATTACTGTGTCCTCTTCAAATTTTAATGAAAAAGTACCATCACCTAAAATAAGTTTTAAATCTTCAGTCATAATATTTCCTCCTGTTTTCTTATGATACTCAAATACATTTGAGTTAAAATACATTACATACTTATATTTTACTACAAATTAACATAAATTTCAAGTAATATAATTAATTTTTTATAAATATTATGATTAATTTATGATAATGTCTTAAGTAGTAACTTTAGAAAATGTCCCAAT
>CAMXQV010000074.1 GCA_947245515.1 uncultured Clostridium sp.
TCTATCATAACATATAAAATATTACAATTTTGTAATATTTTGTGAAATTACCCTGAGGCAATCGCCTAAAATTTTAATTATTTATTTGTTTATATTGGAGAAATCTACTCGCTCCCAAAGGATTATAATTATTTATTATTTTCGTTGCCCCATTCTCAAAATTCTATAGAAAAGTTTTCTAACTTTTCTAAGAATTTTGGAACGGTTACCCCGGAGTCACTCAAAAATAAATAATTATAATCCTTCTCGCGCTATTCTTAATTAAATACAAACAAATAAATAATTAAAATTTTAAGCGGTTGCCTTAATATTAATTTTCAAGCAATTACCATAGAAAAATTAAATTACCATTACTTTAAAAATTATATCATATTAATAACTTTTTATCATAAATATATATTGGTGGTTTAAATTGTATATTAAAGCTATAAAAATAAGTAAAAAAATAATATTTATCTTAATACTTGGAATAATTTTAATATCTTCAACAATCTGTTATTACTCTTTTGCAAATAAAGAAAATAAACAAGAAGAAAAAAAATCAGATTACATAAAATGGGTTGACTTTAAAATTACAAGTGATATATTAAACAAAACGGCAAAACTAGATATCGACTCACACACTAAAAACTCTGCCATAAAATATGATTGGATAGAACTTTTAGCTTACTTAGCCTGTAAAAATGGTGGAAACTTTAAAAAATTCAATCAAAAAGACTTAGACAATTTAATATCTGAACTAGAAAAAGGAAAAGTTATAGAAGAATTAATTCAAAATACAAAGAACTATAACTATTACTATGAAAGCTATTCAGCAGTATTAGGTGGTTTTATTGGATATTATTCAATTGAAGTAACAAATGAAGATGGAACAAAAAGTGTAAAAGACAAATATGGAATAAAAGCCTTTTTACCAATAGCTAAAAACTATAGTTTTAGTCATTATGATGACTTTGGTAATGAAAGATCCTATGGCTTTAAAAGAACACATCTTGGAAACGATTTAATGGGAAGTATTGGTACACCAATAATTGCAGTAGAATCTGGCACAGTACAACACATAGGTTGGAATCAATATGGGGGTTGGAGACTAGGAATAAGAAGTAATGACACAAAACGATACTATTATTATGCACACTTAAGAAAAGACCATCCCTATGCTGAAGGAATAGTTGAAGGATGTTCAGTAAAAGCAGGAGATGTTATTGGATATTTAGGTATGACAGGCTATAGTATCAAAGAAAATGTGAATAATATAAATGTACCACATTTACATTTTGGTATGGAATTAATCTTTGATGAAGCTCAATTTGATAGTATAAATGAAATATGGGTAGATGTATACCATATAATAGAATTCTTAAAGAAAAATCGTTCAGAAGTATATATGTCAAATAAGGAAACAAAAGACTACTCTAGAAAACATGATTTTTGGGACGGAGGAAAAAGTCATGTTTAATTAATTAAAAATAATTATTACCTAGCTTAAGTTACAAATCTATTAAGTTACCTAAGCCTTATTCCTTTAATTATTAACAACTTCTAGTACTCCTTCAATATCATTTAAATATTATATATCCATCCTTAACTTAATGGTAAAGAGAATGGGTTGACAGGCTTGCAAAATTCAGTATAATCAATGGTTTTAGCTGACCTATCAACAAAAATTCAGGATTACAATTTTCCAACATTTGTGTGTTTTTTTGAACTTTTTTGAGAAGATTTTCCAAAATTTTCCCTAATTGGTTTGATACAGATATTGGTAATATTTTAGATAAAATGGGAAGCCTAAAAATTTATTTTCGAAGTTTTGAAAATGAATGAAATTACTTATCATAAAGAAGGAGATTATTTGATTCCTGTTTTATATTTTCCTAAGTTATTAGTGATAAATATAAAAGTCAATACTAAAATTACCAAAAACATTTACCTTATTCCTAATATTTTCTATTATCTTTATTAATTCTTCTTCATCTTCAAATTCCTTGTTATATGGAATTAACCATGACATAAATTTATTTGCTGTTTCACCTTTTCCTTTTGTTTCTGGACTTCTTGGCTTACAAAGTTTTACTTTTGTTCCCATGTCTTTTGCAAATTGATTGAACTCTGGATTTACTTTTCTCTTATTTCCATTTATATCTACTACTGCTCTCATATTATCTGTTAATACCTGTTTTGGTACTCCATTAATATATTTGAAAGTTGTCATTAAACATCTTTCTACATCTTCTCTTGTTTTTGTTTTACTATAAATAAAATTATGAAGTCTAGAATATCCTAAAGTTGTTGAGAATATATTAAATTCAAATAATTCCCCATGTTTACTAATCATTTTTAGATCTTCTTTCCAATCAAATTGTAATTGGTCTCCGTGGCGATGTTTCATATCTAAGATGTACTTTAGATTTCTTATCTGGTTTTAAATTATGTTTTGTTAAATATTTTTTAAAGTTAGAATATGAGCCTATTGAATTATCTTTTTGTAATAAATATTGATATATTCCTATTTGATTTACTCCACACAGTGTTATTTTTGATTTTATTTCTTCATAATATTTATCTAATTTTGATGGCTTATTTTTTACTTCTGGTTTACCTTCATATCCTTCATAATATTTTTTTATTGTATGTCTATTTATTTTAAATGCTCTTTCTAATTCACTATAATTTGGTTTTATTCCAAGTCTTTTCATTATTTCTAATTGTCCTTTCATATTTTTCAAATTTTTTTCCATTTGATATACTCCTTTCTTATAAAATGAAGTATATCAAAGTGTTTATTTTACATCAAAAAAGTAACCAATTTTGGTAATTTTTATTTTCCCTTTTTTGGTTACTTTTATTTTATCATTTATAATAAAATAAAAATGTACAAAAATATTTTGCCCAAATTGTATATTTTTGTATTGACAATAATATAAGCAAACTAAAGTACATATTGAAAAATATGAAAGGTTAAGATTAAATTACTTGAAAGAGTATAAAAGAGGTTTATATACTGAATTAATGATTAGTGGAAAATTGTCTAATCATTTAGCATCTATTGATAACTCGAACTCACGACCTTCGGGTTATGAGTCATTTTTGCAAACGATTGGTAGACAAGGCTTTGAGGTGTATTTGTTGGTATATTTGGTGTGCCCAATTTTTTGACTTTGTAAATTTATGTGATTTTGGGTTCTTTTTTGGGAATAGTGTGCCCAAATTGAGCCCAGTTATGGCTTAGGTTGTTCATTACTTTTTATGACCGCTTAAGCCTACAAAATTATATTGAATTTATGGAGGTTTTGATTATGAATAAAAAGTATTTTTGTTGCTTTGAAAGTATGAATAATGATTTTGATAGTGAGGATGACTTGATAACAGATTGGATAGATTTTAGGTCTGAAGAGTTGGAAACTAATTTGAGTGAGGAAGATAAAAGGCATTTGCTTAAGTTTGATGTGTTTGCTGATAGAATTTTGGATGCTACTTTGGATTCTAAAAAGGATTATGTTTCTGATGTGCTAGATGATTTGCGTGATGATTTTTTGCAACATTGTATTTATTGGAATGAGAAGTATTATAGGACTGGGTTTAGTGATGGAATTAAGTTACTGAATAGTGCTTTAAATTCTTAGGTTTAAGCCTAAAATTTAAGGTGGGTAAAAAGAATTTTTTAAAAAACTTCTCTTTGTCCACCTTTTATATTTTTATTTTTCTTTTAGATATCTTTTCAAAAGAAAGGTTAAGAAATAGGGGAAAGTATAAAATTTGCCGTTAAACCCTATATTTTTATTACATAATTTTATTCCATATCTTATATCTTCATATTTATCATTATCAATTAAATTATTTAATGAAGCTGTTGCATTATCATTTGCCTTTACTTCAACAGGAATTAATGAATCTTTATCTCTTATAAAGAAATCCATTTCAATTGTTCCTTTTTCATTCTTATAAAAATACAATTTATATCCTGCTTTTACAAGCATATCTCCTACAATATTTTCAAAAAGTGCACCTTTGTAAGTATTAAAATTTTCATTCTTCCTTAAATCTTCTTGAGCTTCTTCATCAAGTGAACCAATTAATACTCCTGTATCACTAAAATATAATCTATAATTATCTGGATTATAATTACCACCAAGTGGAAGCTCTGGTTGTTCCATGCAATATGAAATATTAATTATACCTGCATTATCTAGCCAATCTATTGTTCCGATATATTCTCTACTTCTAGCACCATTCTCAACTTTAGAAATTTGAAATTTTTTATTTTCATTTCCCAGAAATGTAGGAATCTTTCTATACACACTTAATATTTTTCCTTGATCTAATCCTTGAGCATATTTTGTAATATCTTCTTCATAGTCTAATAAAATTTGTTTTTGCATTTCTAATATTCCACTATAATTTTTTTGAGAAATAAATCTATTTACTATTGCTGGCATTCCACCAACTACCATAAATTCTTTAAAATTAGACATCATAACATCATATTGCACTGTACTTAATGGCTTAGTTTCAATCATACATTTATATAAATCTTCAATCTGTTCTTCTTTATATCCCTTTGCCCATAAAAATTCTTCAAAATCCATTGAATACATATTATAATCAATCTTATTTCCAACACTGTTTGACTCTATTTCTTTATAGTTTATCCCCATCAACGATCCAGAACAAATTACATCAAATCTTCCATCTTGGTTAAATGATTTCAGTGCTGTTGCACAATTAGGACATGCTTGAAGTTCATCAAAGAAAATTAATGTTTCTTCTGGCACAAATTTAAAATTTGGATTTTTAAAAGAAATGTTCTTTAATATACTATTAACATCAAAACCATCTTTGAAAATATCTAAGTATTGTTTTTCAATTGCAAAATTAATTTCTACTAGATTTTTATAATTGCTTTTTGCAAAATTTTCTATACTATCAGTTTTTCCTATTTGTCTTGCACCTTTTACAATCAATGGCATTTTGTTTTTATCATTTTTCCAATCTATTAAATATTGGTCTATTTTTCTCCTTAAACGGCTCATACTTTTCACCTCTGTATATATTGTATCACAAAATTCTTGTATTTTCAATACAAGTCTATCACAAAATTCCATGTAATTTATACTGTAAAAATCACATTTTTCGACATAAATTAAAAAATACTTTCAAATTCTAGTGGAACTATATCTTCATATAATAAAACAAATTGTGAATTAACTTGTCTATAATCATGATAATGACCAAAATACCATTTCTTAAATTCACATTTTTCCATAATTTTTTGAAAATAGTCTGTTAAATAATCTTTCTCAAATTTTCCTGAACCTAGTATGGTTTGAATACTTGTAGGACAACAATGAGAGATAATATAATCCACTTTATAATTCATTTTTTCTAAATTATTTATACCATTTTCCATTTCTTCTTTAGTTGGTAATTCTAGATCCCACCACGAAAAATCTCTTATTCTAAAGTATGCTCCTCTTTTACGATATTCATATATTCTCTCTTCTTCATCTAAATTTAATATTCCATCTTGTATATCATGAGATTTTGCACCACCAAATGCAAATATCTTTTTATTATCTATATCAAATATTTCTCCACGCATTAAATGTAAAACTGAATTCCTAATTCTATGTACTTTTCCTCCATGCCATTCTTCTACTAGATAATTATTATATAATCTTGTATAGTTTTCATGATTTCCATCTACAAATAAAGTAGTAAAATTTCTTTCATTTAACCAGTCTAAAACTTCTTTTTCGCGACGGCTCTCTTCTTCAAAAGTCCATACTCCTCCAAAATCGCCACATATTATTACATAATCACTCTTTGTCATCTCGGATTGTATTGGAAATTGATCCTCAGTAAATCTTGTAAAATCTGAATGTGTATCGCCTGTAATATAAATCATAATTAGCTCCTTATTTTTTTATTTTTATAATTATGAATCGCTCTATATAATGTTTTTTGAACCAGTTCTGCACAATGTTCTTTTTCTTTTGGTAATCCATCTAATTCTTTAATAATAAATGCTCCATCTATATGTATTACTTGTTTTATATTCATATCTTTTATAGCTTCTGTTACAACGCAACATGAGGCTATAATAGGTGGACATCCTTTTGCTTCAAATTTTGCGTCTATAATAATATCTTTATTTATTTTTAAATATATTTTTATAATGTCACTACAAACTTCGTTTTCAATTATACCTGTTGAACTTGCATTTTCCATATATCCCATATTAATAGGATTTTCAAAATATTTTATTACTTTTTCACTATACATTTCATTTTACCTCTTGATGTATATTTTACAATATTTTTATGTTTATAGCAATACAGAGTAGCTTTTTTGCTACTCTATATAAACATTTTTTGTAATAATCCTTTTTTTATTTCATTTAGTTTTTTTAATTTACTTTCTTCTTGATTAATCTTATGGCCTACACTATTAAATAAATCTGATACTTTTCTTTGTTCTTCTATACATGGTAATTCTATAGGTATATTTATCATCGATTCGTATGACAAACACATTCTTACACTACCTTCAAGTCTTTTATTCATCTCATATGTAAATTTATAAGATTTAAAAAAATACTCTAAATATTCTGGTATTATTTTTTCATTTCCCCTAAAGCATATGTACATTGGACTAATTATTCCTTTTACATCTTGTTTCATTCTTGCAATAGAGCCTACATTAATACGAGCTGGATTATATGCAAAGTCATTTTTTTCAACAATTTTATAATTTTGTGTATCTTCACTTGCTACTGTCCTATCTTTAAACTGTTCTGATTGTAGTATAAATCCTTCTTTGTTACTAACACTATATACATTATCTACTTCATTTTTGGCATTTCTTATAGATTTTTGTATAATTAAGTCTTTCATTTTTATTTTATTACCACAATTATTATTATATGACTCTTGAATAAGTCCTATTTTATATATCTTAAGGG
>CAMXQV010000075.1 GCA_947245515.1 uncultured Clostridium sp.
TGAATAAATATTTTAGATATTTTTCTTCCCTTTATTTAATTATCTACCCTAAAAATCAAGATTTGTATGGCTTAGGGAGCATAGTTCAATAGCTATTTACTGAATTATAACCTTCACTTACAAAAAGTCTAAACTCGATTAAAGTTGTGATGCAATAGAAAAAATAAGTTTTTTAGTCTTATCCCAACCCAAACATGGATCAGTAATTGACTTACCATAAATCCCCTCTTCTATTTTTTGGCAACCATCCTCGATATAAGACTCTATCATAAGCCCTTTAATCATACTACTAATATCCTTACTATAACGCATAGCATGAAGAACTTCCTTTGCAATTCTAATTTGTTCCAAATATTTTTTACCACTATTAGAATGATTAGTATCAACAATAACAGCAGGATTTTCATATCCACCCTTACAATATAAATTAAACAAAGTACTTAAATCCTCATAATGATAATTACAATGATTAATTCCAAATTTATCAACACTACCTCTTAAAACTGCATGTGTTAAATCATTACCTTTAGATTCTACCTCCCAGCCTCTATAAAGGAAAGTTTGAGGATTTTGAGCAGCCTTAATTGAATTTAGCATTATTGAAAGATCTCCACTTGTAGGATTTTTCATACCAACTGGAACATCAATTCCTGAAGCAACAAGACGATGTTCCTGATTTTCTACTGAACGAGCACCAACAGCAACATAAGATAATAAATCTGAAAGATATCTATAATTTTCTGGATAAAGCATTTCATCAGCTGGGCATAAACCAGTTTCTTCAATAGCTTTTTTATGTAGTAAACGTATTGCCTTTATGCCTTCATACATATCTGGAGCTTTTGTAGGATCTGGTTGATGTAACATGCCTTTATAACCAACACCAACTGTTCTAGGTTTTCCAGTATATATTCTTGGAATTAAGATTATTTTATCTTTTACTTGTTCTTGTACTTCTGAAAGACGATGTATATAATCAAGAACTGAATCCATTCTATCTGCTGAACAAGGACCAATTATAAGAATAAATTTATTACTGTTTCCTCTAAAAACTTCTGCAATTTCTTTATCAACTCTTAATTTATTTTCTTCACCTTCTTTTGACAAAGGCATCTCAGCTTTTAATTCTTTTGGCTCTGGTAATTCTCTTTTAAATTTTATATTTAAATTATTATCCATAATTACTATCCTTCCTTATCTTTTATATTATATAATTCTTACTTTTAGTTTCTAATTTTTTATTAACATCTTTTCTTAATAAGGTATACACTGTAGTAGCAATTGGTACACCTATTAACATTCCTAAAATACCACCTATACTACCACCAACTGTAACTGCTGCTAATACCCACATTCCTGATAATCCTACTGAACTACCTACTACTCTAGGATATATTAAATTTCCTTCTATTTGTTGTAAAATTAACACATAAACAATAAAAGTAATAACTTTTATTGGAGCAACAGAAACAATTAGAATAGCTCCAATAATAACTCCTATAAAAGCTCCAACTATTGGTATTAAAGCAGTTACTCCAATTAAGACCCCAATAGATATTGCATATGGTATTTTTAATATTAACATACCTATTATACACAAGGAACCCAGAATAGTTGCTTCTAAACACTGTACTGTAAAAAACTTTCTAAATACTTTACTTGCTACTCTTCCTATATTTATTAATTTAGCTCTCTTTCTTTTACCTATATAAGCTTTCATAATTTTATTAAATTGTCTCTGTAATTTTTCTTTATCTATTAATATGTAAATAGCAAAAATAATAGCTATAATAAAATTAGAAATTGCACTTACAGTGTTTGTAATAACAGATATTGATGTTGTTAATATATTTGGAATTTGGTTCATAATTTGATCTTTTAAAGCATATATGTCTATATTATATTGTGGTAGATCTATTTCTAAGCCTGATATAAAATTACCAATTTGCTCACTATAATATGGGATATTATCTATTAATAATTTTACTATATCAATAAGTCTTGGGACAATTAAAGTAATTACTAGCATAATTATTGTTAATATCACAAGTATTGCAAAGCTTAGTGATATAAGCCTTAATAACTTTTTATTCTTGACCTTTTTACATTTTCTTTCAAAAAAGGACATCGGTAAATTTAATAAATATGCTAAACATCCTCCCAAGATAAAGGGAAATATTATATTAAAAAAACTTTTAAGTATATTACCTATTATTGCTAAATTATTTATAATCCAAAGACCAACAAGTGTAAATACTATTAAGATTAAATATTTTTTTAAATCTGTAGATTTGTTTTCCAATTAACATATTCCTCCTTTCTTAAAATTTAAAATATAAAATAATTATTTTGAAAGATTTTCTGTTTCGACATTAATTTCGTCTTCGCTTTCTCTCATTGCTAATATTGTTTTTTCAAATAAATCGTTTAATTCTATGCCGAGTTGTTCTGCTCCTTGTTTTATTGTTTCTCTTGAACATCCTGCTGCAAATTTCTTGTCTTTGAATTTCTTTTTTAAACTTGATACTTCCATATCTTTTGTACTTTGTGATGGTCTCATTTTTGCTGCTGCCCAAATTAGTCCTGTTAATTCGTCAATAGCAAATAATATTTTTTCCATTTCATGTTCTGGCTTTATTTCTGAACAAATACCATATCCATGACTACATATAGCATGTATCATTTCGTCACTTGCATTTATTTCTTTTAATAATTCTACTGCTTTTTTACAATGTTCATCTGGGTATTGCTCAAAATCAACATCATGTAATAAACCTACTAAACCCCAAAAGTCTTCTTCATATCCATTTTTTTTTGCAAAATGTCTCATAACTTTTTCTACTGTTAGTGCATGTCTTATATGGAATTCCTCTTTATTATATTTTTTTAATAGTTGAATTGCTTCTTCTCTTTTCATATTTATTACTCCTTTTCATGTTTTTTAATATATTAAAATTTCAAATATTAAATATTCTTCATACTTTTTTCTTTCTAATTAATCTATATTGATTAATTCATATTCCCTAGTTCCAAATCCTAGTTCTTCAGCAGTTTCTATTGTATGAATTCCATTTTGTCTTTCTACTCTTTCAACAAAATGATTTCTTCCTGAATCTTTTGAATTGTATATTAAGTCAATACAAGCTTGATCTATTGCAATTGGATCTAAGCTTGCTAGTATTCCAATATCTTTCATACATGGTTCTTCTGCTATTGAGCAACAATCACAATCTACTGATAAGTTACACATTACATTTATATACGCAATTTGACTTTTAAAATAATTATGAACTGATTCTGCTGTATCTGCCATTGCTTCTAAAAATTTATTTTGTTTTGGAAGTTTATCCCACAATTCTTCTTGTGATTTTGTTACTCCAGCACTATGTATCCATGCTTTACCAGCACTTGAAGCAACTCCTATTGACAATTGCTTTAAAGCTCCTCCATATCCTCCCATTGGATGCCCTTTAAAATGAGATAATACAAGCATTGAGTTATAGTTCTTTAAATTTTTTCCAACATAATTTTTATCTAATATTTTTCCATTTGGAATATCTAATTCCATATCTGGACCTTCTGAATCCATAATATCTACATCAAAAAATTTATTCCATCCATGTTCCTCCATCAATTTTTTATGTTTTTCTGTAGTGTTTCTTGCTCCATCATAAGCAGTATTACATTCTACAACTGTTCCCTTAACCTTATCTACTATAGCTTTTACAAATTCAGGTTTTATGTAGTTTTGGTTTCCCTGTTCACCTGAATGTAACTTAACAGCTACCTTTCCTTGTAAATTAATTTCTAAAGTTTCATATATTTTTACAAGCTTTTCTGTTGTTATATCCTTTGTAAAATATACTTTTGCTTTTTTCATAAACTTTCCTCCTTATTTTTAATTTACTTTATTAAATCTTCAAGTGTTTTACTATCTAGATATTCATTAATTACTACATCTAAGCCTTCCCAAAATTTAAAAGTTTTGCAGTTTTCTTTTTCTTTACATTCCTCTTGATTTATACATGCTATTGGTGCTAAGTCTCCTTCTGTAGCTCTTAATATATCTCCTATTTTATATTCTTTAGCATCTTTTACTAACCTATATCCTCCATTATTCCCTCTTGCTGTTTCTAAATAGTTTGCTTTGTTTAACATGGATACTATTTGCTCTAAGTATTTTCTTGATACTCCTTGCCTTTTTGCTATTTCTTTTAGTGATATGAAGTTTCCATTATCGTTGTTTGCTAAATCTATCATTATTCTTAAGGCATATCTACCTTTTGTTGATATTTTCACACTTTTTCCTCCATTATTATTATTTATTACTTTGAAAGTTCCTTTTTATTTTATCTTACTTATGTTATATAAGTTATTATAATTAATAAAAATCATGTATTATTAATTATAATAACTTTATGAATAAATCTATAATTTTAGGCATAAATATGTATATTCCAATTATTGCTGAACCTATTGCTAAAACTAATACTCCACCTGCTGATACATCCTTAGCAATTTTGGCTTTTTCATTTTTTTCAAGGGTTATCATATCTACTACTGTTTCTATTGCTGTATTAAATAGTTCTCCAGCTATTACTATTGAAAATAGTATTATACTTATTATCCATTCGGTTGTGTTTATATTTAGTAGTAGCCCCATTATTATTACTATAATCATTATTGTTAGGTGTATTTTCATGTTTTTTTCTTTTTTTATTCCTGATATAATTCCTTGAAAAGCATATTTAAAACTTTTAAATATTTTTACATTTTTCATATCTATTTCTCTTCTTTTTTTGTTTTCCCTATAATATCATATAAAGTTTATAAAGTCTACTAATATTAAGACAATCTCTTAAAATTTTAAGAGATTGTCCTTTATTCTACTATAAACTTATCTGTTATTAATTGTCCTTTTGTTCTTCTTAAATATTCAAATTCATCATACTTCTCCATTTCTAAAGCTTTTAATAAAGCTTCAAGTTCTTCTTTAGAATATCTTTCAATTTTAGGTAATCTTATTTTAAAGATTTCAAAGATTTCATCACTTTCATAAATTTTATTATAATCTGAAAAAGGAAGTACTGCTTTAGATATAACCTTTTCCTCTAAGGCTTTATCTATATGAGTTTTACTTAGCTTAAAATAATATTTTCCATTTTGTTTAAATAATCCTCCAATTAAGTATTTTTTATTTGTTTTATAATCTATCCATTTTAAATATAAGTATTCCATTTACCTATCTCCTCTATCTAAGTTAGTTTGTAAGATTATTCCTTTGCTTTCTTTATATTTTCTAATTATACTTTCAATTTCTTTTTCTCTTTCTATAAATATTTTTTTAGCAAATTGTTTATGTTCTTCTGATAAACCACGACATAAATCCATAAGTTCTTGTAAATTTGAGGCTTTATACATATTTATATCTTGTAAAGAACTCATAGTTTCTTTAGGGTAATGTTCTAACAAATAACTTAACAATTCTTGCGAAGTAATATCTCTAGGGTTTTGTGGTATTCCTATACATGATGTTAATTCTTCACTTTTAAATTTTTGATATTGTTCTTCCTCTGTTAAATATTTAATTATATCTGATTTATTTTCTTGAAAACCTAGTATTTGTTCATTATCAAATAAAGAATACATATCAATTTCATTTGTTAATTGATTAATTTTTAATCCAAAATTTGAACTATGTCTATCTCTATTTGCGAATTTAATATCAAAAATACACATATCAAAAAATTTTTTTCTTGCCTCTATAAGCTTGGATTCTTGTCCATTTTTTCTATAAAAATCCTCAATAGCATCCAATATTATTTCTATATTACTATAATTTTTATAACCTTTAGGCTCTTCTACTAATACTTTCTCTTTATATTTATCAAATTGTGTTTCTTTATAGTTATCTAAAACTGCACCTATAGGTTTATATATTTCCTGTTGACTTAATTCATAATGACTCAATATTCCTTCTACTACTATTTTTTCATCATACGAATTTTGTACTTCTATTTCTCCCAAATTAACTTTACAAGCTTCTTTTCCAAGTTGCTTTAATATTATATAAGCTATATATTCACCATAATGATTTGCATATTCCTTTTTGTTAATAAAGGTATCACTAAGGTATCCTATTTTAGATTTAAAATGTCCAAAGGTTACTTCCTTATTTATTTCTCTAAAAGATAAATTTGTACTAATTTTTCTATCATATAATTGTATAGGTTTTTCATCTCTAAAACTTACTATATAATATCCATTACCTAAACTAAATCTTTTGTTTTCTCCAACTTCTTCTTTAATATTTTTACTAACTTCTTGTATACTTCTAATTTTTTTACACATAAACTTCTTCCTTTTATATTTACATAAGGTTTATTTTAGCACACTTATCTTAATAAATCAATAAAAATAAGGCAATCGCAGAAATAAAGATTAAATTTTTTAGTTTTTATATATTGTCCATTTTTCATTTCCATTTTATGGTATTTAATAGTTATTCTCTTTTTATTAATTTTTTAAAATAGTTTTCCACAGGGGTGGACTATATTTATTAGAACTGCTGAGTTTTCCACAGTTTTGATTACATAAATATAATATTATTTTAATTTTCTTTCCAGGATAAAAAAATGAAATTTTTTCAAAAAGGGGTAAAGTTATTCAAATAAAA
>CAMXQV010000076.1 GCA_947245515.1 uncultured Clostridium sp.
TTTATTTGAATAACTTTACCCCTTTTTGAAAAAATTTCATTTTTTTATCCTGAAAAATTGCTATTTTATGTAAAATGTTGTATAATATAGATATAAAACTTTGAAGGAGGAAGCATTATGCGGACAAAATTAAAAATAGACCATGCACATTCTATGGATAATGGTATTCGATTTTATTCAAAACGCCATAAAGGTTATGTTGCTATTTCAACAGTAGATGAACTTGGTAATATAAAAACAGAATGGACCACAATGAAAAAATATGAAAAGGAGAAAAATAAGCATGATAAAATTGCAAACATGAAAAAATTTTCTATATTTATACTATGTGTATTACCATTTGCTACAATTTTTTCAATATTACTTGAGTGGGCAATAAGCAAAGATACTCTATTAGGTATACGGTTTTTGTTTATGGGTTATGCATTTATGCTATTAGGTATGTTTGTAATAACTACATTTATAGAAAGAAAAAAAGAGAAAAATGCATATAAATTTCACTCGGCTGAGCATATGGTACTTAACGCATATAGAAAACTAAAAAGAGTTCCCTCTCTTGAAGAAATACGTGAGTACTCTCGATTTAGTAACTCTTGTGGTACAAATGCAACAACTCAAATGGTTATGAATTTTATATTGATGTTTCTTTGTACATTTATTAGTAATATGTTGTATAGTATTATAGGAATGTTATCTGCTGATATTATAGTTCTTATATTATTGAAATGTGGATTTTTAAACTTTTTGCAGAAATATACTACGATTATACCAACAGACAAAGAGTTATCAGTTGCTATTGCGGGGATGAATGTATGGTTTGAAAACGAAAAAAAGGAGAAGGAAAAGTCTAGATCTAAAAAATTCCTTCATCGGCTTTTTCCAAGAGTTTTTAATTAAAACTCTTTTCCCCGATAATTATAAAATTATCGGGGGAAATTTCTATTGTTGATAAATTTTTATTTTCTTATGGGTGTTTTTTATTTATTCTTTAAAATCCACTCATAGACTTCATTTTCAGTAAGTTTGCCTTTTTTCATTAGATTGATTTTTTCTTTAGCTTGTTTTTTCCAATTTTCAAAATCTTTAGAAAGTTCTTTATTTTCCTTATTTTTTCTAACTTGCATAAATTTTTGTTGATATGTTCTTCTATATTCGCCCATAGCCTTATTTTGCTTTAATCGTTCAGTATAAGACTGAAAAGCACCTAAATCTCTACAAGTTTTTGAGTTTTCTTTTGGATAGTCGCAATAAATTTCATCTACTTTTGAAGTTGGAATAAAGTACATTCCACAATTTTGACATTTTTTAATAGGATAGTTGGGTGTTTTTGATAGTTCATCAAATATAGCATAACAAATACTTGATAAATCGTTACTTTTGTGAGTATCACTCATCGAAAGAAACATATTTTTAGTATGTAAAGATTCTAGTATGTCATATTCGTTTTTATTACTAAATTCTTGATATTTCTTTGAATAACTATCTCTCATAATAAAGTCATTTTTATAGTATGTATGTAATTTTCCCATTCTTTTTATTAAATAAACGGCATATCGTTCAGTATATGTATATTTTTCTAATCCACTATTGTTATTTAAGTTATAAATATATGTAACTGCTTTTATTAACTCGTGTTGTAAATCAATTAAATTTTCTTGTAAATCTTCAAATACTTTAGTAGTAGCTTTTAGATAATCTTCGTTAGTTCCATAATTATTATTTAATTCAAATTTATAATCCTTATCTAAATCCTTTAATATTTCAAATCCATAAGCATAAAAGAAAGTTTTATTAGCCATTTTGTAGTTAGATAAATCAGCATTTAAAAATCTTAATAACATTAGTCCAAATTTTTCGTGAAATGGAAAGTATAAAGAGGCAGGATGCTTTAATCCATTATCTGTTTTTTCAGTTTCTTTATAATAGACATCTCGTAATTTATTTTCAGTATCTAAATGAAAGTCAGCTTTATAAAAATACAAAGGTGTTGCATAATATTCTTTTTTAGTTTCAGTATTAAACCAAAAGTAGAAGTCATTAAAAAAGGTTACTTCTGGTAATTCCATACTTATTTATCTCCCTTCTAAAATCAAAATTATATTTAAAAATGATAAACAATTTAATAAAAATAATAAATTGTTATTGACATTCTATATTTATTATACTATAATACTAATATAATTACAATACTTTCTATAAAATTAATTGCTAAAAGCTGTAGAATAAAAATTCACTAAATTTTGAGAAATGATTGTAATAACAATGTGTTTAAGATTTTAAACAAACTATTAACAACACAATAAAGTAATTTAATTTGTATATTTTTGTTTTTATTTGTAGGTGGGAAATTGTAGTTTGTTGGAATAGAGAATCTAAAAAAGAAAGAGGGTGATAAAAATAAAACACAAACTAGACAGCAAAGGTACAAAAGAGAAAATAATTGAATTATTTTATATAAAACATTTAAAACCAACAGAGATAGCAAAAAAATTAAAAATTGGTATGTCATATATAACAAAGATAATTCAAAAAGATTCGAGATATATTCGAGAGAAAGAAACAAGAAGATTAGAAAATAAAGAGAAAAACAAGATCCAAAAACGAATATATGCACAAAACAGAAGAAAAAAGGAAAAAGAGGAAAAGCAAGAATATCAAAAACTATTAGTACAGATAAATAGAGATAACGAATATTTATCTACTAAAAAGAAAGAAAATGATTTACAATTTGTAAACTGCAATAGAAGTGCTTATGACTATGACAAAAATAGTAGTGATTTAGTATTAAAAGATAATATAAATGCTGGATATGCAGTTCCTAAAAGAGTTAGCAATATTGTAAATCCAAATATGATAAAGAGTAAAAAAATATGTGTTTAATTGTATACTTTGAAATATTCAAGGTGTATTTTTTTATTCTAATTTAGAAAGAGGTATTAAGAATGATTTTATTAATCAAGAATTTTGGAAAATATGTTGAATAGCAATAGGTTAATAACAAAAGTAACTGAATTTATAACCATAAATAGCTATTCACAGGAAAGGAATAGGTATTTTATGAAACAAGAATATAAAATAAAAGAAGTGTTTGATGAAAAATCAAAACCATTAGAGGAAAAATTGAAAGATATATTTATAAGTTTTCTAATTGAAAAAATTAATAAATAGTAAAAAGGCTAGTTTGTATATGTTTTGCATATATAAACTAGCCTAAATTTTTAAATATGAGTTGAAATGTTTTTGTAAAAATTATATAATTCAGTTATAAATTGGATAGGAGGAAACCTATTGTTATTAGAAAGAGAGGTTTAAATGATAACAATAGCAAATCCTGAAAAATATATTGCAGGATTATATGAAAGATTATCCAATGAAAATATTGAAGTCGGTAATGGCGAAGTAATAGAAACAAAAGAAGATGAACAAGAAAGTGGTAGTATCAGCACACAAAAACTATTTTTAAGAAACTTTTGTAAAGACAACAATATACAAGTATATGATGACTACACAGATGATGGAGTTTCAGGAGCAACATTCGACAGACCACACTTTAATAGAATGATAAAGGACATTGAAAATAAGAAAATCAATTTAATAATAGTAAAAGACTTATCTAGGTTTGGGAGATTATCAAGTAAGATATCGTACTATTTAGAAGAATTTTTTATTGAAAAAGGTGTAAGATTTATAGCAGTAACAGATGACATAGACACAGGGCATATTGAAACATCAGAAGAAATGGTACAATTCAAAGCATTTTTCAATGAATGGTTTTTACGAGATACATCAAGAAAAGTAAGAAATGGAAAGAAAACAAGAGCCAAAGAAGGCAAAGTAATGACAACATATCCAACTTATGGCTATAAAAAAGATCCATTAGACTATAACCATTATGTAATAGACCAAGATATAGCACCGATCGTTAGAAGAATATTTATGTTAGCACGAAACGGAATGACACCAACGGAAATAGGAAAAATCTTAACAGATGAAAGAACTCTAGTACCATCAGAAATTGTTGGAAATGCACATACAAGAAAAGATGGAATAAAGAGAGGTTGGAACAGAAACACAGTAAAGAGAATACTACAAAATGTAACTTACTTGGGTTGGGTATCAAATGGAAACACAAAAAAGATAAACTATAAAAGCAAGAAAACAATGATAATGCCTAAAGAAGATAGAATAATTGTAAAAAATATGCACACACCAATAATTGATGAAGAAACTTTTAATATAGTACAAGATATGATAAAAAGTAGAACAGGAGTAAGAACAAAGTCTTATGATTGGCTATTAAAAGGGTTAGTATGTTGTAAGGAATGTGGCAAAAAATTAAGTTTAGTACCACAAAAACACCCAAACAAAACAACATTTTATTTAAGGTGTAACACCTATGCTACCAATACACATTTAGGTTTATGCACACCACATAGCAATAATCTAGAAAAAGTAACAGACTTTGTAATTGAACAAATCAAGAAAAGATGTAAAGAGTTCTTGAATGAAGAAAAATATACTAAAATAGCAAATACATCAAAAGACAAGATAATCAAAGATAGGTTTAATGTAAAAAATGAAATTCTTATTTTAGAGAAGAAAGTTAAAGATATAAACAAGCGAATAGACAAGTTATATGAAGATAAATATAATGGACTATTTGAAGATGAAGATTTTACAAGACTTTATACAAAGCAAATAGAAAGTAGAAAACAAGCAGAAGAAAGAATAAAGCAATTAAAAGAATTAGAAGAAAAAGAAGATTCTTCAATAGATATAAATAAACTTGTTAATGATTTTGTTAATATGAAAGAAATAACAAGAACAATGCTTGTATCTTTAGTAGATAAGATAGAAATATCAGAAAGTAAAGAAATAACTATATATTATAAATTCAATATTTTAAATATGGGAAATGAAAATGAATTACAAAATGTTGGCTAAAATTTAAAAATAGTCATAACGGAATATTAGGACAATAATAGTATTAATAATCTTATCAGGAATAATAATAATAACGTTAACAGGAGAAAATGGATTAGTAAATCGAGCAAAAATAGCGGGAGAAAAAAATAAATATGCAACAGCAGAAGAAAAAGTAAAACTAGCAGTAATGGCATCAATAGGAGAAAATGCAAACTTAGATAAAGCCTTACTAAAAGAAAACGTAAATAAAATAGAAGGTTTACAGAGCCAAGTAAGTGAAATAAATTATGATTTAACAATAATAGTAGATGGTTACGAATTTAAAATAACAGAATTAGGAAAGGTAACAGGTACAGGAGTAGTAAATAAATTACCAGAGAATACGCCAACAACAGATGCAGGAACAGAAGTAGCAATAAAAGACAGTTGGGGAACAGAAGCTATGAGAGTAGTAAAAACAGAAAATGGAGAAGAAAAAGAAATAACAAAAGTAGCAACAGTATATGCAGTATCAGGAGGAGAAGGAGAAACAGTGCCAGTACCATATGGTTTTTATTATGTAGGAGGAACAGTAAATTCTGGAGTAGTAATATCAGACAATCCAAAGGATAAAAATAAATATGTAGGACAAGAAGACGTAGGAAAAGACTTAGAAGGAAATCAATTTGTGTGGATACCATGTAGTATAGAAAATTATAAAAAATATAATTGGGGATTTAATTTACATTCATATGACAATAGGACAAATACAGGAGAAGAAATACAAATAAGAAAGTATGAAGGTTTTTATGTAGGAAGATATGAAGCAGGAACAAGTGAAGTAATTTTAAAAAATGGAAAGAAAATTGGAGATGAGAGACAAACTGTGGGATGGCAAAATGATAGTTATACAATAGAAAAGGTAACAGAAGAAAGTAAGCCGACAACAAAAGCAAATGAAATTCCTTATTATCATGCAAATGTAAATACATCAGAAGTTATATCAAAAAGGATGTATAATAATAATTATGTAAATAGTGGATTAATAACGGGAACACAGTGGGATGTAATGATTAATTTTATAAGTGATGAAACTGAAAAAAGTGAAAAAGAAGCGTCAAATACTAAAAAATATGAAGATTTAAAAACAAATTGTAAATGGGGAAATTATAAAAATACTACTTTAAATAGTTGTGAAGGAAAATATTGTACTATAGATGAAAATGGTTCAATGATGTCAGAGTGGAAAGAAAATACAAATAAAACCAATAGAGAAGGCACATATTATATAATTTTAACAACAGGAGCGACAGAAGAAGTAAAAAAGAAAAATTTATATGATATAGCTGGAAACTTATGGGAATGTACGCAAGAAATAGCTGGAACAGCAGGAACTTATACAATGTTAAGAGGTGGATCGTTTTTTAATGATTATACAGTTAGACCAGCTTGTTCACGTATGGGAGCAACCTTTGCTTATGCAGATGGAACAACTACTGGATTTCGTCCAGTACTTTATATAAAGTAAGTATATTGAGACAATAAATAAAAAATAACTTTTACTAAGATAATAGTATAAATAATTAAAATTACTATATTTCTTTGAAATAATAAAGATAAATGGTAATAAATGGAACGTATTATTTGCAAGCTATTGTCCAGGGAAATTTCATGAAATATTACAATTTTGTAATATTTCTAATAACTTCCAAC
>CAMXQV010000077.1 GCA_947245515.1 uncultured Clostridium sp.
TTTTTCCGTTAATGTTTAGAAATTTTTGGGACATTTTCAAAAATTATTGACATAACAAATTTTTACATCAATTGTAACACTACAAAATTTTCACAACTTTTGAAGTTTTAATATTTTATTTTCTTAAATATTTTATAGCATTTAAAGCCGCAATAGTTCCATCACTTACAGCTGTTGTTAGTTGTCTTATTTCTTTACTTACACAATCTCCACCTGCAAAAACTCCTTCTATATTTGTTTTACAGTTTTCATCTATAATTATATATCCCATTTCATCTACCTTAACCTTTTCTTTGTTTATAAACTCAGTTTCTGGTATTTGACCAATTGCTAAAAATATTCCATCTATTTTTAGAATTTTTGTTTTGTTATTTGAAGTTAACTCTATTCCACTTAATTTTTCATCTCCTAATAGTTTGATAATAGAATGGTTATATAAAATTTCAACTTTTTTATTTTTATAAAGTTGTTCAGTTAAAATATATTCTGCTGTTAGATATTCTAGATTTTGTACAAGATATATCTTTTCGCAAACATTTGCTAGTTCTAGTGCATTTGCAACTGCTGTATTTCCTCCACCAATTACAGCAACAGTTTTATTTTTATAAAAAAATCCATCACATATTGCACAAAAAGAAATTCCCTTACCTATAAATTCGTTTTCTTTTTCTATTCCTAATTTTTTATATTTTGTCCCTGTAGCTATTATAATTGCTTTTGCTTCATATATTTCATCTTTTGTTATTACTTTTTTCACTGTCCCTTCATATTGAAGATCTATTACTGTTTTTCTAAGTATTTCTACACCTAAACTAATTAATTGTTTATTTAAATCATCAGATAATTCTACACCATTTATATTCATTATTCCTGGATAATTTTCTATTAATGGAGATGATGCAACTTTTCCTCCTATTATTTCTTTTTCTAATAATAAGACTTTTTTATTTGCTCTTAAGGCATATATGGCTGATGTTACCCCAGCTGGTCCACCACCTATAATAATTATATCATATGACATTTGTATTTTTCCTTTTTTAATTTTTGTAATTATTTTATACATTTTTATGTTTTTTATGTGTATAATAATTACTTTTTATCTAATTTTAAAAATTGTAATTAAGATATATTATTGCTAACTTATTTGTACACATAAAAAACGAGAAGGAAATATATTATTTCCTCCCCGCATTAGCAATGGTAGCTCTACCGGCCAACTAGCCTATCCTATAAATAGAGTCTACCTGTCAGTTCGGCTTCACCTAACTGACTTTTAGTTGTGTAAAACATAGTTGTCACCTCTTTCTGTAGTAAAACCTTTAATCAAGGTTTACATTTCAAACCTTATTGTAAATGTATTATATATCTTTTATATCGATTTGTCAATACATTTTATTTTTTTATAATATATATAATTTTAGGAAAATATAATTAGACAATTTATTATTGTATAAAATCTCATTCTTCTTCCTCATCAAATTGACTATTGTATAAATCTGCATAAAAGCCATTTTTTGCAAGTAATTCTTCATGATTTCCTTGTTCAACTATATCACCATGATTCATAACTAATATTAAATCTGCATTTTTTATTGTTGATAACCTATGTGCTATTATAAAACTTGTTCTACCTTCCATTAAATTATCCATTGCTTTTTGAATTTGTATTTCTGTTCTTGTATCTATAGAACTTGTTGCTTCGTCTAGAATTAATATTTTAGGGTCTGTTAATATCACTCTTGCGATTGTTAGTAATTGTTTTTGACCTACAGATACATTGCTTGACTCTTCATTTAATACTGAATTATAACCTTTAGGTAAGGTTTTTATAAAGTGATGTACATGAGCTGCTTTTGCTGCTCTTATTACTTCATCTTCTGTTGCATCTTCTTTTCCATATTTTATATTGTCTTGAACTGTTCCTCCAAATAACCAAGTATCTTGTAGTACCATTCCAAACCTTTTACGAAGCTCTCCTCTTGTAAAATCTTTTATATTATGACCATCAATTAAAATTTCACCTGAATTAACATCATAAAATCTCATTAATAATTTTACTATTGTTGTTTTTCCAGCCCCAGTTGGTCCAACTATTGCTATTTTTTGTCCTTGTTTTATTTCTGCACTAAAATCGTTTATTATAGTTTTTTCTTGGTTGTATCCAAAATGTACGTTTTTAAACTCAACCTTTCCTTTTAATTTAGTTATATCAATATTTCCTTTTGAGGTTTCTTCTTCCTCTTGTTCTTCTAAAAAATCGAATACCCTTTCAGCTGCTGCAACCATTGCTTGTAACATTCCTGATATTTGTGCTATTTGTGATATTGGTTGTGTAAATTGTTTATTGTACTGAATAAAACTTTGAATATTTCCAACTGTTATTATTCCTTTTACTGCTAAATATCCTCCCAATGCTGCAACTGCTGCATATGATGCATTTCCTATAAAATTCATTAGGGGATGCATTAATCCTGATAGAAACTGTGATTTCCAACCTGAATGATATAATTCTTCATTTGCTTTTTTAAATTCGGTCTCTGCTTTTTCTTCTCCATTAAATACTTTAATAACATTTAATCCGCTATATACTTCTTCTACCTGACCATTTACATGTCCTAAATAATCTTGTTGTTTTTTGAAATATTTTTGTGATTTTCCTACTACTTGTTTTACAATTAGTATTGATATTGGTAATACTATAAGTGATATAATTGTCATTTGCCAACTAATAGAAAACATCATTACCAATATTCCTATTAAGGTACATATTGCAGTAATTATTTGTGTAATACTTTGATTTAAGTTCATACTTAAAGTGTCAATATCATTTGTTATTATTGATAATACTTCACCATGAGTTTTTTTGTCAAAATATTTCATTGGTAATTTATTAATTTTTATTGCAAGATCGTTTCTCAATTTATAGGTTAGTTTTTGTGATATACTTGTCATGGTAAATCCTTGGATAAAGGAGAATAGAGCACTTATTATGTATAATATAAGTAAAGTTATTAAAATTTGTGCTATTTTTCCAAAATCAATTCCACTTCCACCTGATAATTTACTTATTAAACCATTAAAAATTTCTGTTGTTGCATTTCCTAATATTTTTGGTCCAACTATTGTAAATATTGTACTTCCTATTGCAAATATGAATACAATTATTAAGGCTAATTTATATTTTGATAAATAGTCTTTTATTAATTTTTTTGTTGTATTCATGAAGTTTTTTGGTTTTTCTTGTGTTGCAACTGCATTTGGTCCATGTCCTAGTCCACCTCTTGGTCCTGGCATTTCTATTCCTCCTTTCCTTTTTTATCTTTATTATCACTATTCTTTTCTCCATTATTTGAAAGTTCTTCTTCTGTTAATTGGGACAAGGCTATTTGTCTATAAGTTTCATTTTCTTTCATTAATTCTTCATGTGTTCCTATTCCTACTACTTTTCCTTCTTCTAATACTATAATTTGATCTGCCTTTAGTATTGTACTAATTCTTTGTGCAACTATTATTACTGTTTTATTTTCTGTTTTTTCGGCTAAGGCTTCTCTTAAAGTAGCATCTGTTTTAAAGTCTAAGGCAGAAAAACTGTCATCAAATACAAATATTTCTGGGTCTTTTGCAATTGCTCTTGCTATTGATAAACGTTGCTTTTGACCTCCACTTACATTTCCTCCACCTTGTGCAATTTCATCTTTATACTTTTTATCTTTTCCTTCAATAAATTCTGTTGCTTGAGCAATTCTTGCTGCTTCTATCATTTGTTCATCAGACATATTTTCATCTGAATATTTTATGTTTGATTCTATTGTTCCTGAAAATAAAATTCCCTTTTGTGGTACAAAACCTATTATGTTTCTTAATTTTTTTAATTCTACATTTTTTATGTTTACACCATCTATTAATAATTCTCCACCTGTTACATCATAAAATCTAGGTATTAGGTTTACAATTGTAGATTTCCCACTTCCTGTACTTCCTATTATTGCTGTAGTTTCTCCTGGTCTTGCAGTAAAGTTGATATCTTCTAGTATTTCTGTGTCTGCATCTGGATATCTAAAACTTACATTTTTAAATTCAACTAATCCTTTTTTATTTGTGTCAAAAGATTTTGTTTCTTTTTTATTCTGAATGTCAGATTCTGTTTCTATTACTTCATTTATACGTTTTGCTGATACTGATGCTCTTGGTAACATTATTGAAATCATTGATATCATTAAGAAGGACATTAGTATTTGCATCATGTATTGTATAAAGGCCATCATGTCTCCAACTTGTAGTAAACCTTTGTCTACCCCTTGACCTCCAACCCATATAATTAATATCATCATTGAATTCATTATGAACATTAACATAGGCATCATCATTGACATTGCTCTATTTACAAAAATATTTGTTTTCATTAAGTCTTTATTTGCATCATCAAATCTTGCTTCTTCTCTATTTTCTTTATTAAAGGCTCTTATTACTGGTAACCCTGTCAATATTTCTCTAGACACTAGATTTAATTTGTCTGTTAAGTCTTGCAATTTTTTGAATTTTGGCATTGCTACTATAAACAAAGTTCCAACTACAAATAATATTGCAAGTATTGCTACTCCTATAATCCATGCCATTGAGTTATCACTATTTGTTAGTACTTTTATAAATCCTCCTACACCAATTATTGGAGCATATATTAATACTCTAAATAACATTGTTATTAATTGCTGAATTTGTTGGATGTCATTTGTGCTTCGTGTTATTAAGGATGCAGTAGAAAATTCACTTAATTCTTTATTTGAAAAGCTTAGTACTTTATTAAATACTTTTTCTCTTAGTATTTGACCAAGCTTTGCTGCAACTCTTGATGAATATAACATTATTAGTACTGCTGATACCATACTAACTAGTGCTACTCCTAACATTTGTATTCCAGATAAAAATATATAGTCATTTTGTAATTTATCTGTATCTACACCTAAATTTTTATAAATCTCTTTTACTGATGATATTGCTGCTTGTTCTTTTATTGAATCTGACATTTCGTTTATTTTGTTTGTATATTGTTCTAAAACTATGCTTCTTTGTTCTTCTGGTATACTTTTTATTAAATCAATTAAATTTTGTGTTAATACATATTTTTTGTGTTCTTCTGGAATATTTAATATCATTTGTTCTTTTATTTTATTAGCTATTTCTTGATTTTTGATGGTTGTTAATTCCATTAAAGGTGTTGCTAAAATTTTTGATAACTCTTGCTCTTTTTTCTGTTCTATATTATTTAATACATATATTGTATCTGGTTCAACTTTATATTCTTTACCTAAATATTTTTTTATTATTTTTTCTTGCTCTTTTGAGATTGTTTCTTCTATAAGACTATAGTTTTCTATGATTTCATCCCTATTGTTAAAAATTAATATTGCTTCCATATCTTCTTTTGAGATTATTTTAGGTACTGCTGTTTCAATTCCTCCTGCTTGTATTCCTATATTTACTATTTTTGATGTATAATCAGGCAAGGCTAAGTCTGCTGCTGCTTGCAGGCATAAAAGTACAACTATTATTACAACTGACCAAAAAGATTTTTTTAGATTTTTTAATATTTTTAGCATTTTTTTCTCCTTCCTTTTTTTAGGTTATTTTATTACTACTTTTGTTATATTTTTATTTAATATTTTTTTAGTAATTTCCTTAAATTCTCTTAAACTAAATACACTGTATCATTATATGTGATACAGTGTTATTATGTCAATATAGTTCTGTGAAAGTTATGTGAATTTTAGTTTTTTTACATTTTTCTAAATACTCCTGCTACTTTTCCTAATATTTCACAGGTTGGTACTATTATTGGATCCATTGTGCTATTTTCTGGTTGTAGTCTTATATGGTCTGTTTCTTTGTAAAAGGTTTTTACTGTTGCTTCTTCGTCTATTAAGGCTACTACTATTTCTCCATTATTTGCAGTGTTTTGCTTTTTAACTAGTATATAGTCTCCATCTAATATTCCTGCTTCTATCATACTTTCTCCTCTAACTGTTAGCATAAAACTTTCTGAGTTTCCAACAAAGTCAATAGGAATTGGAAAGGTATCTGTTACATTTTCTACTGCTAATATTGGTTCTCCTGCTGTTATTTTTCCTATTATTGGTACTTCTACTAGTTCTTTTTGTGTGTAAAAGTCTTTACTTGATGTTGCTTTAGGTTCTCCTGTTCCTCCTTTTAATAGTCTTAGGGTTCTTCCTTTTTTGTCTTGCTTTTTGATGTATCCTTTTTCATCTAGTTTGGCTAAGTATCCATGTACTGTTGCTGTTGAACTTAGCCCTACTGCTTTACCTATTTCTCTTACAGATGGTGGATATCCTTGTGTCATAATTTGCTTTTCAATAAATTTTAGTATAGCTTTCTCTCTTTTGTTTAGTTCTGGTTTCTTCTTTTTTGGCATATTTATCACTCCATTTTTTAATAATTTGTTATATAATATCACACAAACAAATAGATGTCAAACATTTTTTTGTTCGTGCAGAAATAAAGATTAAATTTTTTAGTTTTTATATATTGTCCATTTTTCATTTCC
>CAMXQV010000078.1 GCA_947245515.1 uncultured Clostridium sp.
TTTTTATATAAAAATAGTTGGAGTTTTTACACCCCAACTAAAGTTGTTGAACCAATGTGAATTCTAATACGATGTTCTCGATTTCTAAATTTTGTTACTTTAACCCTTTTTAAATCTATTAACTTTGTGATAAAATCATTTTGCATTTATTTGGCCTCCTTTGTTGGATTTTCAGCAAAATAATTTTATCAAAGAAGCTAAATAAATGCTATTTTTTTATATAAAAATAGTTGGAGTTTTTACACCCCAACTAAAGTTGTTGAACCGATTTAAATACTAATCTAGCTTTTTTATTTTTATAAAATTCATTCTATATTTTCTCATTTTTATCATTTTTATATACAATTTTACTAACTAAATTTACTAACTAACTTATTATTTTTTGTAAAATTATTTAATAAATTGGTTCTTTGTCAATAATTGGGGTGGGTCATTTTAAAACTAAGTTGACCATAACATTTTTTTGATTTTTATCATTTCACTAAAAAATCTTTAAATTTTGTGTTTTTTGAATACACTTAAAAATCCTAACTCTAATTAGGATTTTTTTCAATATTAATTTGTACTTTTCTATTCCATTAGCAATATTCTTGCTTTGAAGTTTTCAAAATTTCTAAACTGTTTAAACAAGGCAAATTAGAAGAAAAACTATATAACTGGATGATTGAAAATAAATAGGAAATAATATCAATAATATGTAGTAAATTTTCAAAATAAATGCTATAATATGAATATAATTTAGAAAGTAATAAGAGAAGATGGATAATATAATTAAACTATTTAACCGAATATTTAGAAGAAATAAATTTCCTATGCTTGCAAATGTTTCTAAACAAAATTATGATGAATATCATAGAACATATGATACATTGTCGAAAATATTTGCAGAATTAGATAATATAGATGCATACCTTGTGGGTGGTATTTCTTCTGCAATTCAAACTAATCGAGATTTGTATAGACAAAATAGTGACATAGATATTATGTGTAAAGAAGAACATTTACCTAAAATAATAAAAAAATTACAAGAAATTGGATACAGTATAGAAGATAGAAGAGGAATAAAAACTAATAATATTATAGATTCTAATGGAAATTTTAAAGCTGGCTGTCATGATATAGATACGAAGCCAAAGAGTAGTAGGTTATTAGAGGTTGGGTTGTTTGTTTATAAAATAAATAATGATGAAGTAACAACATGTAATTATGCTTTTGATGAAAAAATTGGAAAATTTATTGGTACAGAAAGAGTTATACCAAAAGAATTATTTGATATGATATATAATAATGTAGCAGTTGACTATAAAGGCATTAAACTAAAAACTCAATCAAAAGAATATACTTATATGTCAAAAAGCAGAGGAACGAGAGAAAAAGATAAATTGGATGCTTCAATTATTGAACCTACATTAGATAAAAAATCAATAGAGAAAATATCTAGAATAAGAGAATTAGAAGCTAAAACAAAGGAATATAAGCTTTTATTTGATAAAGATGGAAGAATTGAATCAAGACTTAGAGTTCCTTCATTTGAAGATAAAGTTAATTCTTATTTGACTTCATTATATATGAAAAGTTCAACAAAAACACCAGAACAGATAGCAAATGATGTATTACAAAGTGAACAATATGATAGAGTGGTTATTGATCATCCTGAAATTAATTCATTAATAAAAGAGTGGCAAGAAAAAAATAAACATTATACATATAAAGATAAGATTAGATTAGTTACACATGATTATACAAAAAGATTGCAAGGCTTTGACAAAAATGCAATAGATAATGCTTTAGAATTTTTACATAGAAGATGTCAAAATCATGGAAAAGACAATAATGATATTGAATTAGATACTGAAACAAAGAAAATATTTGAATTGATGAAGGAATATGGACAATCCATAAAAAGAATTTTTGTTGATAACAATATTGATCTTACGCATATAACTAGCCTTTCTCCCGAAAGGCTGGAGGGTAGAGTATTAAGAAAGTCTATCGATAGAGCCAATAATTATGAAACTGAAAGAGTAGATGGAGTTTTTGCTTCTTCTATTCCAGTTGATGGTAATAATCCTTATATTGCTCGTAACAGTTCAGGGATGATTATATTAGGAAAGTCAACATATATTTATGGAAATGACAATATTGAAGTGACGCAAGATTTAGAAGGAAAAAAGCATGCTAATTTAAAACAACCAAATTATATTTATCATATAAATCCTACTAGATTTAATCCAGTTTGTAACTTAACTATAGATTCAATAAGTCATAAACCTATTTTTGAATTTTCAGAAGAATGGATTTCATATTCGGAAGTTGATATATTAGATCCTAGTCAAGTTAGGGGCATCGAACAGATTACAGATGTAACAAATTTGTTAGAACATCATACAATTTTATGTGATACACAAAGTCAAGAAATTGGTATCAAAGCCAGACAGTTTAAAACTAGAAATGACGCATTGAAATTTATTGAGATGAAAATAAAAGATGGTAGTGTTAGAAATATAAATCAAGAAACAGGAATAAATGATAGAGAATTATCAAGTGTAGAAAGAGATACTTTTTAGTATTTCTTTTTAGTTTAAATAGGGAGGAGTGGAATCATTACATATTGACAAAAAATATCATTTAGTGTAATATTTATTCAAAATATAGATGAATAATAAAATTTACAAAAGAAGGTAAAATATGAGTAAACAAAAGAAATATTTATGTATTAGTATTATAATAGTAATTGCTATTTTGAAAAGCGCAGTGATATCTTTTGCAGTAACTGAGGGTGAACTAAATAATCAAAAGAATAATATTGATGAACAAATAGCTGAAACAAATTCAGAAATTGCTGGTGTAAAAAGTCAAATGACAAATGCATTAACACAAATAAATAGATTAAATTCACAAATTAATTCATATGAAAATGAGATTAACAATTTAGAAGAACAATTATCAGCACTTAATAATCAAATAAAAGAAAAAGAAGAAAATATACAAAAACAAGAAAAAAAGTATATAGAACAACAAAAATTGCTAGAAGATAGATTAGTTGCTTTGTACGAATCTGGAACAACATCATACTTGGATATGTTACTTAGTTCTGATGGTTTAAGTGATTTTATTTCTAAGTATTATTTGATTTCACAACTTGCAGAATTAGACCAAGAATTGTTAAAGAAGATAGAAAATGAAAAAAATCAAATACAAGTAGAAAAACAACAATTAGAAGCTTCAAAACAAACAGTTGCAAGTTCAAAAGAAACAATTAAATTAAAAAGAAATTCATTAGATTTGTCTATAAAAGATAAGAATAATTTAGTAAGTACATTAACAGAGGAAGAAAGTGAATTAAATGAGAAATTGGAACAACTTGAAAAAGATAGAAGAGAAATACAAAATGAATTAACTGCAATTGCGAAAAGAGAAACAAGTAAAAATCCATCAGGTGCTGGGATGATTAATTTAGCACCAAGTTCATGTGGATATATATTTCCAATTCCTGGACTTTCTAAATCAAAAATAAATAACAGAAATTTTCCATCATATCCAGGACATGATGGCACAGACATAAATATTGGAGTAGTAGGAAAAAATGTTGTAGCAGTAAAATCTGGAACTGTTGAAATATCAAGAGCTTTAAAAAATTCAGATGGTTCATATAGAAGCTATGGTGAATATATAACAATTAACCATCATGATGGAACTCAAACATTATATGCACATTTATTAGCTGGGTCTAGAACTGTATCACCAGGGCAAGAAGTAACACAAGGTCAGGTCATAGGAACAGTAGGAAGTACAGGAAATTCAACAGGACCACATTTACATTTTGGAGTATTTGTAAATTCAAAAAGAGCTTATGTAAATCCATTACCATATTTACCATAAAAGATAAAAAATAAACTAATTAAAATTAGTTTATTTTTTTGCAACTTTTTTTGTTTTAAATTGTATTATAAGTGAAATTGAATTTTTTAAAAAATATCAATAAAGTATGACTGGCAAGGAGGATAGTAGAAATTGGACGAAGATAGAGTATTATATCGTAGATTTTTAAATGGAGATGAAAAATCTTTTGATATGATAATATACAAGTATATGGAAAAATTAACGTATTTTGCTTATGGAATTGTAAAAAGAATTGATGTTGCAGAAGATATAGCACAAGATGTTTTTGTTTATATACTTATGAATAAAAATACATATAATCCTGAATTTTCTTTAAAATCATATTTATATACAATTGCAAGAAGTAGAGCAATTAATTATTTGAAAAGGGAGAAGAAAATATCATATTTAGTAGATGAGTCGTATTTGTTTTCAGAAAAAGATGTAGAAGATGTTGTTTTTAATAATGAAGAAAGTATAATGTTAAAAAAATCAATAGACTTATTACCAGAAAAGCAAAAGAGAATTATTTATTTGGTGGATATAGAAGAATTATCATATCGAGAAATATGTGAAATGCTTAATATGTCTTTACCACAAGTTAAAAGTTTAATACATAGATCAAGAAAAAATTTGAAAAAAATCATGATAAAGGAGGAAAAAGTAGAAAATGAGAGATGATTTAGAAATGAAAAAACAATATTTTAGAGATTCTGTATATCTAAAATATGAGAACTATAAGAATAAAGATATAGAAATGAATATAAAGTTAAGAAAGAAAAATAATAAAATGAATGTTTTATCAAAGGTTGCTGTGGCACTTTTAGTTGGAACCTTAGGAATTGGCGCATATGCAGGTGCATCTGGAAAACTTGACTTAGAAAAAATGGGGCTTTTAAGATTAAGTGAAAATTATGAGGATAGTTCGGTTATAGTAGATAAAACAATAGATAATGAATATTGTACAGTAGTTTTAGAAAGTATGGCAGGAGATAACTCTTATCTAGTTACAGAATATAAAATAAGTTTAAAAGAAAAAGCATTAGAATTAGGTAATGTTGATGCTGATGAGACAATTAGTGATAATTTAATACTTAATAATGAAATATATATAGATGATAAAGAAATAAATAATGTAATGTCTAATGTAACTAGACTTTCAGATACTGAATATATATATGTTCAAGTAATTAATGTTATGGATGTGCAAAATTCTAATTCAAATTTAAAAATAAAACTTAATAATCTTATTTTTGGAAATCTTGGAAATGTTGTTCCAGTAGATAAAACTATTAAAGCAAGTATAAATTTGAAAAAAGAAGAAAAGTCAGAAAAAATAATGAAAGAAATGCAATTGAATAACAATACAAAAATGGTAATTCAGGAAATAGCCAATACAAAGTTTGAAACTTTTATAAAAGTTCAAAAGATAGCTGAAAATATTACTTGGAAAGAGTATAATGAAAATCCTTTTGAATATGAAAGTTTCATACTTACTAATGAAGCTGAAAAGCAGATAGGGGCAACTATTCGAAATGGTGATTGGAATGGTAGAAAATATTATATAAAAGAAAATGACACTTTTAAAGAAACAGATGTTATAAGCATAAAAGAAGAAGATTATGTAAAAGTAGAAGAAAATTTTATAATTTTAATGGAAGGAAATGAAGGAGAAACAATTAATTTAAATCTTGCTAAAAGCAGAATTTATAATGACAGAACTAATGAAGAAAAAGAAATGTATGATATTGCACAGTGGTATCCTTTAAAAGCTGGCGAAGAAAAGTATTCAGCCAAAAGTGGATTAGGAGGAACTTTTGAAGTTAATCGTATAGTCATAGATGATGAAAACATTACGTTTTTTTATAATGAAGAAGGAATTTTAGGTGACGAATGGAGAATAATTATAAGAGATAATAATGGACAAATGAATTATATACATCCTACAAAAGAAGAAAGAGCAAATGTAAACAGTAGAGAAAATAAAATTACTTTTACTAGAAGCACCAATTATAGTGCAGGTTTAAATTTACATACTATTAATATGGATAATATAGATAATTTAGAATTTACTTTGTTGTTTGGATGTGTTACTGAAAGAATTGGGGAACCATTGGAAATAACTATTCCAAAAAGAAATGAAGAAACTGCTAAAATTACAAATATAGTTGTTGAATAATCAAAAGCACGCAAAATAAAATTGCGTGCTTTTTTGTGTAAAAGTATATACATTTTTTAATAACATGTGATATAATTATTAATTATAAAAGAGAGGAAGATGATATAAATGAATAAAATAATACCAGTTACAATACTTACAGGATACTTAGGTGCAGGAAAAACAACTTTAATAAATCATGTTTTAAATAACCAAGAAGGATACAAAGTTGCAGTAATTGTTAATGACATAGGAGAAGTAAATATAGATGCTAAACTTATTGGAAAAGGTGGAGTAGTTACAGAGACAGATGATAGTTTAGTTCCACTTTCTAATGGATGTATTTGTTGTACATTAAAAGTAGATTTAATGA
>CAMXQV010000079.1 GCA_947245515.1 uncultured Clostridium sp.
ACAAAAATATAAAAAAATTCTCAAAAAAAGTGTCCAAAAACTTGACATAGATCCAAAACAAATATAGGATACAAAGTAGAATAAGCTTTTTAATGCATAACTGATGAGTTTTTTTAAGTGAAATTGCTAAAAGAACATAAAATTAGGATAAAAAGTAAGAAAAATAGGAAATTAGAAATAATAAATTCAAGGAGAAATAAATGATTTTAAAGAAAAATGAAGAATATATAGTTGATATTATTGATAATGGTTATCAGGGAGAAGGAATTGCAAAAATCGAAGGTGTAACTGTATTTATACCAAATGCAATTATAGGTGAAAAAGTAAAAATCATAATTGTGAAAGTTCTTTCTTCACATGCATTTGGAAAAATAATAGAAACTTTTGAGATTTCAAATAAAAGAAGAGAAAGTGATTGTACTACATATAAAAGATGCGGAGGATGCAATCTAAGACATATTGAATATAATGAAACTTTAAAGATGAAGCAAAATATGGTACAAAGCTTAGTTAATAAGACTTTGAAAAATAAAGTTGAAGTGCAAGGAATAATGGGAATGGAGAATCCATATCACTATAGAAATAAGGCTCAATATCCTTTAGGAAAAGATAAAGATGGCAAAAGTATTATGGGAGTATTTGCAAATAGAACTCATGAGATAATTCCTATTAAGGAATGTTTGATACAAGATAAGGAATCAGAGAAAATGGCAAATTTTGTCTTAAAGTTTCTTACAAATAATAATATTAGTGTATATGATGAAAAGTCTAGAAAGGGGTTAGTAAGGCATATTGTAACTAAAATAGGTAAAAATACAAAGGAAATGATGTGTATTATTGTTATTAATGGAAATGAAATTCCAAAAGAAAAAGAATTGGTAAACTCATTACTAAATAAGTTTCCAAATGTAAAATCAATTGTAAAAAATATTAATATAAAAAATACTAATGTAATATTTGGACCTAAAAATATTAATCTATATGGAAATGGTTGTATTACTGATATTTTAGGTGGTTTTACTTTTAAAATTTCTCCGTTTTCTTTTTATCAAGTAAATCCTATTCAAGCACAGAAATTGTATGAATTAGCAATCTCAGGTGCTGATATAAAAAATACTGATATTGCTTTTGATCTATATTGTGGTATTGGAACTATTTCTCTATTTTTGTCAAAATATGCTAAAAAAGTCTATGGTATTGAGATTGTTGAGGAAGCTATTGCTATGGCTAAGGAGAATGCTAAAATAAATAATGTATATAATACAGATTTTATTTCTGGAGATGTTGAATTTATTTTGACAGATTTGATTAATAATAAAAAGGTAATTCCTGATATTGTAATGGTTGATCCTCCAAGAAAAGGGTTAGATGATGTTAGTATTAATAATATTATTGACTGTAAACCATCAAAGGTTATTTATATTAGTTGTAATCCTTCTACCTTAATGCGTGATTTAGCTAAATTTGAAGATAAATATTTTATTAACAGTTTAAAGTGTGTTGATATGTTTCCATTTACTAGCCATGTCGAGTGTTGCTCGGTGCTATATCTAAAGAATTAGACAAAATAGTTGAATTTACTGCTTTTGAGGATTTTATTAGTTTTGAGAAAAAAGGCAAAAATAAGACTAAAAGAATAGAAAATAATAAAATTAAGGTAACGATAGAGGTTGACCTAGTGTGCGGAGTAGTATAATTGAATTAAAAAATGTCAACGATTTGTCAACAAAAATGAAAATGTTTGGAGATAAAACTTAATTGGAAAATATGTATTTTATAGAAATATAAGATACATATTTTTTTTTGAAAAATTTCATTAAAACCACTTGAATAATAAACAAATGTTTGATATAATTATAAAAACATAAAAATTGGAGATGATAATATTGAGTAATTTAAAAGCAGAAGAATATAAAAATTTTGAAGAAATAAAAAAGATTAGAGAAGATGGGACAGAATATTGGAATGCAAGAGAACTAAGTGAAGTTTTACAATATAAGAAGTGGGAAAATTTTGCAAAAGTTATAGATAGGGCAAAACTAGCTTGTAACAATAGTGGATTTGAAATTCAAGACCATTTTCCTGAGGTCAGGAAAATGGTCGAAATAGGCAGTAATACTGTAAGAGAGTTACTAGATTATGAACTTTCGAGATATGCATGTTATTTAATTGTACAAAATGGAGATCCAAGAAAAGAAGTAATTGCTTTAGGACAAACTTATTTTGCAATTCAAACTAGAAGGCAAGAGGTTGCAGATTATTTTAATCAATTAGATGAAGATAATAAAAGATTAGTAATTCGTGGAGATATAAAACAATGGAATCAAATGTTATTAGAAGCAGCTCATAATGCAGGTGTAATAACAAACCAAGAATATACAGAATTTCAAAATGCAGGATATATGGGATTATATGGAGGACTAACTGTAGATGATATACACGAAAGAAAAAAACTAAAAGATAACGAAAAGATACTAGATTTTATGGGAAGTACAGAATTAATTGCTAATCTATTTAGAATATCTCAAACAGAGGAAAAATTAAAAAAAGATGAGATACATAATTGCAGTAAAGCGACTTCAACACATTATGAAGTTGGAGCAAAGGTAAGAAAGGCAATAGAAGATATTGGAGGAACAATGCCAGAAGATTTACCAACACCAGAAAAGAGTATAAAACAAGTTGAAAAGGAACAATTGAAGAGATTAAAAGATAAGAAAACAAAATTAATGTTAGATGAGTAAAACTAGAAGATTTAAAAGTTATGTAAATTTAAAATTTGACAGATTTACAATAATATGGTACAATTAAAAACATAATTTAAGAGTTTACCTAGAAGTAATAAACTTTGAGCGGTAAAGGGTAACAAAAATAAAAATGTTACTTACACTTATAAAGTAAGATATATAAAGTCTTGCAAAGGAGTCTTAAAAGATTCTTTTGCGAGGCTTTTTTGATAGGAGGAAAAAAGGTATGGAAATTAAAATAGAAAATAATTTAAGTGCAAATGAATATAACAACTTGAGGAGTAAAATTGGTTGGGATACGAAAGATATAGAATTAGTACAAAATGCAATAAAAAATAGTATAATTATAAAAAAGGCAACTTTTAAAGATAAGACTATTGGAATGGCAAGAGCGATAGGAGATGGAATATATTATTTAATAGTTGATGTATTAGTTGATCCAGAATATCAAAACAATGGTATAGGTAAAAAAACTTATTGATGAGATAGAAAAAGAAGTTAAAAATAAAACTAAAAAAGGACAGAAATGCAGTATAAACTTAGTATCTATAAGTGGCAAAGAAGAATTTTATGAAAAATGTGGATTTAAGAAAATACCATTTGACTATACAGGATATGGTATGATAAAAAGAATTGAAAGATAGGAAGTGATAAATATGAGTATAAAAGGAAATGAGAATATTTTGAAATTGGTAAATCCAACTATGGAATATAAAGAACAAGTAATGAATTATAGAAAAGTATTTTTAGAAAATGATGAATCTTTTGATGGTTGTTCAGGACTAGAAGAATGTGAAACTTATGAGGAATGGATAGATTTTGATAATAGATTATCTAAAAAATATGGAAAGGGATATACTCCATCAACAGTATTATTGGCTATTAGAAAATCCGATAATAAATTGGTTGGTATAATTGATTTTAGACATAGATTATCAGAATTTCTTCTAAACTATGGTGGAAATATAGGATATAGTGTTTTACCTGAAGAAAGAAGAAAAGGATATGCAAAAGAAATGTTAAGGTTGGTATTAGAAGTTGGTAAAGAGTATGGATTACATAGAGTTTTAGTAACTTGCGATAAATATAATATAGGTTCATATAAAACAATTCAAGCCAATGGTGGTATATTAGAAAATGAAGTTATAGATGAAGTTGAACTTTCAAAATCTGGTGTTATACAGAGATATTGGATAAACTTATAAAAAAATGAGAAGATTTAAATGCCTAAATTTATATTGATAATAGGAACAGAATTATTAGAATATGCAAGAAAATTTGCAAAAGAAGATAATTGTACAGATTTATATTTAACTGTAAATAAAGAAAATGAAAAGGCTATAAAAGTTTATGAAGAATTTGGATTTAAGGTAAAAAGTATAGCATATTCAATGCAAATATAAAAAATTAATTTATGTGAGGTATAGAAATGAAATTAAGAGTTTTAGAAGACAATAATACTTTTATTGATAATTATTATTTAGGAGAACCAGCTGTAAGCTATTACATAGAAGATAGTAATACAAAGATATTATTTGATGTAGGATATTCAGATGCATTTTTAAAGAATGCTCAGAAGATGAATATCGATTTAAACGAAATAAATAAAATAGTCATTTCACATGGACATAATGATCATACAGGAGGATTAACATATTTATTCGATAATATTAATAACAAAAATGTAGAATTGATTGCACATACAGAATGTTTATATGAAAAAATATGTGGTTCTGAGTATATAGGTACATCAATGACAGAAGAAAATTTAGCAAAAGTCTGTGATTTAAAATTAACAAACTTACCTCTAAAAATTAGCGAAAATATAATATTTTTAGGAGAAATACCACAAAGCAATAATTTTGAAACAAGAGAAATTATAGGAAAGTGCAAAAAAGGGAAAAATATGATAAATGATTTTGTAAATGATGACACAGCAATAGTATATAAGAGTGAAAAGGGATTGTTTATTATAACAGGATGCTCTCATAGTGGGATATGTAATATTATTGAATATGCTAAAAAAATTTGTGAAGATAATAGAATATATGGAGTAATCGGAGGATTTCACTTATTTGATACAAATAAAAGATTAGACAAAACAATAGAATATCTTAAGAAAAATTCAATACAATTGTTATATCCTTGTCATTGTGTATCATTAAAAGCTAAAATTGAAATGGCTAAGCAAATGCAAATAAATGAAGTGGGTGTAGGATTAGAAATAAATATATAGAAATATCCTTTATATACAATTCTAATGTGCTTTATAAAATCAAGTCAAGGTTAAATACATGTGCTGTCGCACAATCTTGACTAGATTTTTAAAGCACATTATTTTTCAACTAAGAGGATTTAAGGATAAGTATATTTAATTAAGTAAACATAAATACCATTAAAATGAAAAATACCTCATTGAAAATGAGGGCAGGAAAGCGAGTATTCACACATCCCCGATACACATTGAAGGTCAAGCCTTCAAGATTTAATAAAAGAACAAATATTTTAAGCAAATATGATGCAGAAATTCACTTAGTGAACTGCCTCAAACCCGCTATTCTTCGTTAAAATTAGAAATAGTGAACTAAAAATCTGAAAAAGTTCACTTATTTTAGACAAAAGTTCACCGAGTGTACTCAATTTTTGTAAAGTAAGTTCACTAAGTGAATATGAAGATAAAATAAAATTTTGGATTTAGGTCAAGTATTTAGACACATATTTTTACACTTTTTTATAAAGATTA
>CAMXQV010000080.1 GCA_947245515.1 uncultured Clostridium sp.
AAAGTAGCAAAGTATGCTATACTGATTTTAGGGTAGTTTCTAAAAAGGAAGTGAGAAAAATGAGTGGGTATTTAAGCAGTAGAAAATTAGGAAATGTAAAAGGTAGAATAAGATATATGACAGACGAAAAGAAACAAGAGAACATATTAGATTATCACAATACTACAGATAGTGAGTTCTGGAGTATGTTAGCAAAAGAAAGTAGAGAAAGACATAAAGAAACAAAAGCTGGAGGAAAGTGTTGTGAAGCAAGAGAATTGATAATAGGAATACCATTAAATTCAGATATATCAGCTAAAGATATTTGTGATACTTTTAAAATAAGGTATGGTGTAGAGTGTGCTTGTGCAATACATTACAATGAAAAAGTAAAAGAGAATGTAAAAGTAAAAAATAAACATTGCCATTTAGTATTTAGTGAAAGAGAAAAATTAAGTGATCCAAAAATAATAGAAGAAAAAAGAGCACTGAGAACATATTATTATGATAGCACAGGTCATAAGTGTAAAAAGTCAGAAGCAGTAAAGATAGTTGAAAAAGGTACAGTATTACAGAAAGGTACTACGAGATATTTTTCTGATAAAAATGAATATTTTAAATCTCAAAAGTTTGTGTACGAATGTAAGGATATGATTTTAAGAGAACTATTAAAGATTGATTGGTCTTTAAGAGCAGAAAAACAAAATAAGGAATTATCAGAAAAGCATATAGGAAGAAATAATCCTAAAGAGGAATATATAAGGCAAAACAATAAATTGAAACAAGAACTTAAAAATATTTGTAATGCTAATGATTTTATAATGAATAAAGAGAAAGGAACTTCTTTAAAAGATTTTAAGAAAGGTTACAATGTAAATAATTTTTCAGCTATGAATTATGAAGAAAATAGATATAAAGTTAATTATTTTATTAAAGAAGTACAGTCTATATATAAGGACAGGGTAAGAAATGAAGTTAAGGAGTATAATTATATCAATGAAGATGTTAATACTTTAAACATAGATATTGATTATGATAGGAATTTAAATTCAATGAAAGAAAGAATAATATCTTATTATGAACCAGAAACAAAGACTAGAAGTAGTTCTAGAATAATTGAGATATTAAAAGAAAAATTAACAAAAATGTTAGAGAGAATTGTTAAATTAGTCCATATACAAGATTCTATTTATATCAAAGATAAGAATAAAATAGATGTTTATCAAGATAGAGTAGATAATAGTCTACGTATTGAGTCTAGCGATTATGAAAAAGAACAAAAAGAGATAGATGACATACAACCAGAATTATGATATAATACTTGTGTTAGTTATTATTGATTAGCACAAATAGTAATTTGTAAAGGAGGTATTTATGGGAATAGAACATTCGCAAAATTATTTACATAGTAAACAACTTGTAGCGACTTTGTTATCAAAGAGTAATATTTGTAACGACGATATTATAATTGAGATAGGTCCTGGAAAAGGAATTATTACCATTGAACTTGCAAAAAAAAGCAAGCAAGTTATAGCAATAGAGTTTGATGCGAAATTAGCGAAAACTTTATCTGAAAAGTATAAAGAATCTAAAAAAGTTCAAATAATAGAGATGGATTTTTTAAAATATAAAATATCAGTAAAAGAACCATATAAAGTATGTGCAAATATTCCATTTAACATAACTGCTGATATTGTGAAAAAGGTATTTGAAGCCGATAATCCTCCTGAAGATATATATTTCATAATGCAGTATGAGGCTTTTCTCAGGTATTCTGGACAGCCCTTTTATAACGAAAGTTTGAGGTCTCTTTTATACAAACCTTGGTTTTCCGCTGAATTGATTTATGAGTTTAAACCATCAGATTTTTATCCTGTGCCAAATGCACGAATATGTTTTGCTCACTTTCAAAGAAAAACATCTGCTGATGTTGAGGATGCGATAGACTATAGAAATTTTCTGTCATATATATTTTTAGCATCTGGAAATACTTTCAAAGATAAAACAAAAAAATTGTTTACTTATGAGCAACAAAAACGCATTTGCAAGTTTTTAAAAATTAAATTAGAGTCAACGCTTACTGAAATCTCATACGATGGATGGCTGTACCTATATGATGTTTTTCTTAAATTTGTTTCCAACGAAAAAAAAGCTATTATATTAAATGCTGAACAAGACATGAAAAACAATCAAAACAAGATTCAAAAAAAACATCGAAATCGTAATCATGGTTATTGGAAATTTGAAGCTAAGCGCCAAAAAAAATTAAAATTTGAAAATGGAAAATAAGAATTTTATCAGTAGCTATATTTCAAATTTCTATATTATTAGCAATAGTGTAAACAAAAAAGTTGACAGAAAAAAGTAATAAGTAAATCATAAATTACAATTTGTGCGAATAAGTAAAAGAACAGGTTAATATCTGCTCTTTTATATATCTATTTCGCTTCAAAATGCCCTTAAAACGATTTTTGTATTTAAAACGAGTAATTTATCGTTAAAAATAAAAAAATGCCAAATATTATTGACAAAAATTTTTAGTAATTATATAATTAGCTCAACATTGAAAAGAGAATAAAAAAATAATGCCTTGCTGTTCGAGAGCAAGACATATTCTGTAAGACTTAATGTGTATTAAGCTTTCAAAATAAGTCTTACCATAAGATAATTATAAGATATTATCATAGGATATGTCAAGGGGTAAATTGAAATTTCGTATTAAAATTATCAATACTACCATAGCTTTTAGCAAGATGGTAGTATTTTTTGTTTTCACTAATGAATTTAACCTACAAAGGAGTAATACGAAATGAATGAAGAAATTAAACGAACTTACGAGAGTCTTCCAGAAGAAGAAAAAGAACAATTACAAAAATATCAAAAGAAAGGAATAACAAAAGTAACTCAGTCAGTAGATCAAGAAACTGGAGAAATATTATCTACTGAAACAACTTATAGTTCTGAAAAGAAAAGAGTTAAAGGTACTTTTGGAATATCAAGTCCTGAAGAAATAATAAGACTTGCAAGACAAAATAAAATAAGGGCTATAAATACGATGTTGCCATACTTTATTGATAATATGAATTGGAATAACGAATTATCTTTCGACAACACATTTATTGAAAGCTATGGAGAACAAAATAAAACTAGATTTTATGCAGATAGAAGATATTTATTAAAGAATCAATACATATTTGAGAAACCTAATAAAAAGAATATTTATACTTTAAATGTAAATTTACTATTTAGAGGAACAATGCAAAAAGCTGCAGAACTTTATGAAGAACAATTTGGAGAAGATTTAAGTCAAGATAGTAAACTGGAATTAGCAAAAATAAAGAAGAAAATAACAAAATTAAGTAAAGAAGATATAAAAAATTTAATAGAAGATTTAGAAAAAATGTTATAAAAATTAGTGTCAAGTAGTTGACCACTTTTGTGGTCAACTACTTGACCACACCTAAAAACCAGCAAACCATTGATATATAAATAAAAACTTGCATTTTTGATTTTTTTATTTCTATATCTAATTTATAATACCTACCCTAAAATTTATTAACTACTTATTTTGTATTTTTAATTAAGGGCTTTGCCCTCTTGCTACGCAATTCACCCAGAGTTTTTTTCTCCAGGAATTGATATTTATTTGACAAATATAGAAACATTTGCTATAATTAAGTTACTCGAGGAGCTCATAAGAGATGTATATGTACGGAGATATGGATGGCAGTCTGTATCTTCTTTTTTTTATAAAAAAACAAGGTAGTTGGCAGACTACCTTGTTTTTGACTATTTCTAGTCTTTTTTGTCATGGTCGTTATCTTGGTTATTACTCAAAAGTAATAATACGATCAAACGCCATATTAGCTCATAAGATGTCATTATATGTACCTCCTTTCCTCAAGGAGTCACCGAATAATCGGTGCGAGTGTATTATATAATAAACGACAAGAAATTACAATATATCTTATTTTTTTCTTTGTTCTTTCTTCCACTTTCTAAATTGCCAAAAATTCATATTGCCTACTATCTCCATTTCTTTTTGTTGCTCAAAAAGTTGCTTGTCTTTTTCTGCTCCTTCTTTTATTAAACTTCCGTTTCTTTCAAGTAATTGTTTTTCAATATTGTGCCACTCATCCTTTAATTCTGCTATTTGTTTTGTATATTGTGATTCTAAAATCGCTACTGCATTTTGAAGTTTTTGATTCTCTTCCTTTAATGATATATTTTCATTTACAAGAGCTAATTCATTTTTTGAATTTCTTAAACCTTTTTCATTGATATATTTAGATATAATATCAAAAGCTTTTTGATTAAAACATTTTGCTTGAATACCATTTTTTAATATCTTTGTAGTGCAGTATTCTGGAGTATCAATTTCTAAATCCTTAATCATTTTATAAAAACTACCTTCTTTTACTCCTAATTTTACAAAATCTTTTTTTTGATATATAAATTCTTCGTTTAGTTTATCCATAATTTGCCTAGCTCCTTTATTAGCTTATATTTTATAAGATATAAATATCTTATAAAAATATTATATCATATATTGACATTTAAATCAAGATATGATATAAAATAGGTGTTGGTGAGGAGGAGTCCAAATCCAGTCGATAGGAATTGGAGCATAGAAATATGCTCTTTTTTTCATATCAATTCCTGGAGAAAAAAACTCTGGGTGAATTGCGTAGCAAGAGGGCAAAGCCCTTGTAAAACCAAATGGAATTGCTAATTTCATATTAGCAATATAATGCGGTAGTCTAGGGTAGAAAATACATATAAGTATTTTCGTAGGGGTGAGATAACCCCTGCAATACCTATTTTACAAAATAGGTATTGTGTAGCATAGTTATTTTTATAAATATGCTACTTAGGGTTTGGGGTATCCCCAACGAAAAATCCATAGTGCATTTGCGTTAGCAAATGTTCTATTAGTGATTTTTCGCTACTTTACAAAAGTAGC
>CAMXQV010000081.1 GCA_947245515.1 uncultured Clostridium sp.
GGACATTTTCTAAAGTTACTACTTAAGACATTATCATAAATTAATCATAGAAATTTAGAAAAAAATAAAAAAACTATTGACAAGTCATAAAAATTATATTATAATTCATAACAAGTTAATTAACTTATTATGAAAACTTAAAAATAAATCAATTCAAAAGTTTAAAATCAAAACAAATTTAAAATTCTAAAAAAATCCAAAAAAGAATAAGAAAAAAACTAAAACTGTTTAAATATTTGAGGTCATTATAGATTTCCCCATTATTTTATAATTAAAAAATATTTTCTAGACAAAGTAATAAAAAATTACTTTCTAAAAAGGTTAATTCCTTAAGAACCCCATAAATTAAAGATCTAAAAATTAAACGTAAAACATCCTTTATTTACATAATTACTATAATGGCCTCAAATATTTAAATAGTTTTAGAAGAAGGGAGAATATGCTATCAATCGTAAAAAGCATGGCATTAAGTGGGTTAAATGGATATCAAATATACATACAAGTAGACATCTCAAAAGGAATGCCATATTTTGAAATTGTAGGATTACCAGACACAAGTGTAAGAGAATCAAAAGAAAGAGTAAAAACAGCAATAAAAAACACAAACATAGAATTTCAGAGTAGAAAAATAATAGTAAACCTAGCACCAGCGAACACAAAAAAAGAAGGTTCAAGTTTAGACCTACCAATTGCAATAGGAATATTAATAGCAAGTGGGAATATAAAAAATAGCAACTTGAGTAACCTGTTAAAAGATACAATATTCCTTGGTGAATTATCCTTAGATGGAACAGTAGAAGGAATAAATGGAATATTACCAATATGTATAGAAGCAAAAAAACAAGGAATAAAAAAAATAATATTATCAACAAAAAACGCAAAAGAAGCATCAATAATCGAAGGACTTGAAATTTTACCAATAAATAAATTAAAAGAAGTAATAGAATATCTAAATGGAAACAAAAAAATAGAACAGGAAAGCAAGCCATGTTTTTTAATAAACCAAGAACAAAAATATCAATTTGACTTTGCAGATGTAAAAGGACAAGAAAATGTAAAAAGAGCCTTAGAAATATCTGCGGCAGGCGGACATAATTGTATATTAATTGGAAGTCCACGGATCTGGAAAAACAATGTTAGCCAGAAGATTACCAAGCATATTACCAAATATACAATTTGAAGAAGCATTAGAAGTTACAAAAATACACAGTGTAGCAGGAACTTTATCAGCTAAAAACCCAATGCTTTTAAATAGACCATTTAGAAGTCCACATCATACAATAACACCAGCTTCACTAATTGGAGGAGGAAAGATGCCTAAGCCTGGAGAAATAAGTCTAGCACATTTTGGAGTCTTATTTTTAGACGAATTACCAGAATTTAAAAAAAGTACTTTAGAATTATTAAGAGGACCATTAGAGGATAGAATAGTAACAATAAGTAGATCAAATCTAGCAATTACATATCCATGTAACTTTATGTTTATTGCAAGTATGAATCCATGTCCATGTGGATATTACAATTGCAAAGAAAAAGAATGTAATTGTACAACAGATCAAATAAAAAAATATATAAATAAAATAAGTGGTCCACTATTAGATAGGATAGATATTCAAATAGAGGTACAAAGTGTAGAATATAAAAAACTAAATAGTAGTAAAAATATTGAAACATCAGAGCAAATAAGAAAAAGAGTAAATGAAGCAAGAAAAATTCAATTAAAAAGATATGAAAAATACAATATTTTTTCAAACTCAGAATTAACCCCACAATTAATTGAAGAACATTGCAAAATAGATAACAAAAGTAAAAAAATAGTAGAATTAGCCTTTGAAAAATTAGGTTTAAGTGCTAGAGCCTATAGTAGAATTCTAAAAGTAGCAAGAACAATTGCAGATTTAAGCAATTCAAAAAATATAGAAGTAAATCATTTAGCAGAAGCAATCCAATATAGAAGTTTAGATAGAAAATATTGGGGAAGTTAAATAAGGTAGGGAAAAAAATAGAAACAATAAAGCTTGGAGAAGAAAAATATCCAGAAAAATTAATAAAAATAAGAAATCCGCCAAAACAAATATATTGTGAAGGAAATATCGATTTATTAAAAGAAAACATAATTGCAATTGTAGGATCTAGAAATTATACTAAAAACGGTAAAAAACTAGCAGAAAAATTTACAAAAGAGTTAGTAGAACAAGGACTTGTAATCGCAAGTGGTTTAGCACATGGAATAGATACAATTGCACATAAAACAACCTTAGAAAATAGAGGAAAAACAATCGCAATCCTAGGTAATGGTTTTAACAATATATTTCCTAAAGAAAATACAGAACTATATAATAGAATAATAGCAGAGGGAGGGCTAATAATAAGTGAATATCCGCCAGAGGTCAAAGCAGAGTCCATCTATTTCATAAAAAGAAATAGAATAGTTAGTGGAATTTCAATTGGAGTATTAGTAATAGAAGCGGCTTATCGTAGTGGAACAAGTATAACAGCAAGACTTGCAGAAGAACAAGGGAAAAAGGTATTTGTTTTACCACATGAAATTGGAGATATCCATGGTGTTGGAACAAATAACCTAATTAAAAAAGGAGCAATTTTAGTAACATCGACAAAAGAAATAATCGATCAATTTAGTTTCCTAAAATATAAAGAAATCCCAAAAGACAGTAACATAATCTCAAAAGGACAAGAAAAGAATGTAAGTAGAGTAAAGGATATTAATTTAGGAAAAGATGATAAAGAAAATAATAAATATAAAAAGGTATATGAAATAATAGAAAGAAATGTATTGGATGTTAATGAAATTTGCACAAAAACAAAAATAAGCCTAAATGAAATTAACAAATATTTATTACTATTAGAAGTAAATGGATTCATAAAAAAAGTAGCAGGAGGATACACATGTATTTTAGACAAAGAATAGGGAAACTAGGAGAAGATATTGCATGTAAATATCTAAAAGAAAATAACTATAATATAATAAATAGAAATTTTAACTGTAAACAAGGAGAAATAGATATAGTTGCTAGGGACATACAAAAAGAAGAATTAGTTTTTGTAGAGGTAAAAACACGTTCAAACTTTAAATATGGAAATCCATCAGAAGCAGTAAACAATATAAAAAGAAAACATATTTATCAAGCAGGAAAATATTATTTATATAAGAACAAAATAACAAATCAAGCAATTCGATTAGACGTTATAGAAATATTTATTAAAGATAGTAAATGTAAAATAAATCACATACAAAAAGCTTTTATAAAATAATTTTTAATAACTATTGCAAAATCAAAAATATTCATATATAATAACCTCAAATCCTAAAAATATAACTATATTTTTAGTTACCTAAAACAAAAAAGAGGTAGTATTATGAAAAAATTTATATCTAATTACAAGTCAACAATTATTTTACTTGTTGCTATTATTGTTGGCGCTATCGTAGGAATTGTATTCCAAGAAAAAGCAACAGTTTTAAGTCCACTTGGAGATTTATTTTTAAATCTATTACTGGTAGTTATAGTACCATTAATATTCTTAACAATCACAACTTCAATTGCAAAAATGAAACAACCAAAAAGAATAGGGAAAATCATACTAAGTATAATAGGAGTATTTGTATTCACATCCATAATTGCAGTATTAATAGGATTTGCAAGTACATACTTTATAAAACTAGTTGATACTGAAGATGGAGAAAAAATAAAAGCATCATTAGAAGAAACAACAGAAGAAACTAGTGAAGAAAAAGAAATGACAATTGCAGAAAGAACAGTAAACCTAATAACAGTAAATGATTTCTCTAAACTATTAACAAAAGACAATATAATTGCATTACTAATAATATCAATAATAACAGGTATAGCAATAAACATGTCTGGTGATAAAGCAAAGCCATTTGTAAACGTGTTAGAAGCAGCAAACGAAGTAATAAATAATATTATTAAGATTATTATGTATTATGCACCAATTGGGCTAGGATGCTATTTTGCATCACTAATAGGAAGTTTTGGAGCATCAATAGCAGTAGGATATTTAAAAACTTTTATAATATATACAGTTGTTTCAATATTATTCTATTTTATAGTATATACAATATATGCATTAATTGCAGGAGGAAAAAAAGGAGTAACAACCTTCTGGAGAAATGCAATACCTTCTACCTTAACTGCACTTGCAACATGTTCTAGTGCTGCATCAATACCAGTAAATGTAGAATGTACAAAAAAGATGGGAGTTCCAGAAGACATTGCAGAAACAACAATCCCTATGGGAACAAGTTTCCACAAAGATGGTTCTATAATAGGATCAGTATTTAAAATAATGTTTCTAGTATGCCTATTTGGAACAAGCTTAGCAACACCAGGAGAAGTATTTGGTGTGCTAGGAGTAGCTCTACTTGCTAACTTATTAGTTACAGCAGTTCCAATTGGAGGAGGAACAATTTCAGAAATGTTAATAATCTCAATGATGGGTTATCCAGTAGCAGCCTTGCCAATTTTAACAATAATTGCAACCATAATTGATCCACCAGCAACAATGCTAAATGTAGTTGGAGATACTGTTTCATCAATGATGGTAGCAAGAGTAGTTGATGGAAAAGAATGGTTAAAAGATAAAAATATAGAAGATAAAACTAAAGAAGATAAAAAAATAGAAGTAACAGTATAAATAAAAAGGGGGCTGTAAAAAAAGTCTCACTAAAAAATGAGTGAAGAAATTCACTCATTTTTT
>CAMXQV010000082.1 GCA_947245515.1 uncultured Clostridium sp.
TCCGTTAATGTTTAGAAATTTTTGGGACATTTTCAAAAATTATTGACAGACTTTTATAATTATTTTACATATTCATTTAATGGTTTTATTCTAAAATTCAATTCTCCCATTTCTTCTGTTGGTACATAACCTGCTTTAGAATTTATAACATCAGGAATTCTATTAACTATACTTGCACATGTTAGTTCTACAGTTGATGGTTTATTAATTACTAAAGTAGTTTCTGGTTCTCCTATTATAGTCCATTCATTTTTATCAAAATCATCTTTAGAATATACTTTTCCTATACATTCACTTTCAATTGTAATTCCTTCTTCTGTCTCAGTTGTAACAACTGCACTCATTCCTGTACTGTCGCCTGCTTTTACAATCATATTAAGAGTTGAAGACTCTATATCTTCTGTGTGTGTTTGCGGAATTGTTTTTTGTGTTTGTGATTTTACTGTTAAACCTAATTTATCACATAACCAACCATTAACATTCCACATATATGATGGTAAATATTCACCTCTATTTATCATTTCTTGTCTTTCTTCCTTTGAGATTCTATCTACTGATGCTACTTGCTTATCAAATTCTTCTAAAGTTAATCCTGCTCCATGAGCTTGTGCTAAAGCTATTCCATAATCTTCAACATTATAACTTGAACTACCTTTTATTTTAGTTATTTTATGTGTTGAACCAGCTATACTTGAAATTAATTGCCCCCAATATATATCTTGATATCCACTACCTGTTATTGTACAACCATTTTGTTTCGCTAATTCATCAATTTTTTTTGTTGCTACTGGATTAGAATTATTTGGATAAAAAGCCTCTTCACATGTAGTTATTGCGTTAATTCCTAATTTCGCACATAGCCTTAATGATTCCTCAATATCTTTAAATAAGCTTCTTGTTGTTATAATTGCAAGGTCTGGTTTCGTTTCTTTTAACATGTTTTCAGCATCTTCAACTGATACTACTTTTATTCCTTTGTTTTCTGTTCCAAGGATTTCCCCAATATCTTTTCCTATTACCTTAGGATTTGTATCAACTGCTCCTACTATTTCTGCACCTTTTTCATATACATATCTCATTGTATATATACTCATTTTACCAGTTCCATATTGAACTACTTTTATTTTTCTATCCATAATATCGCTCCTTTCGATTTATATCATTATATACTAATATATTATTTTTATACAAGCTTTTTACTTATAAAGCAATTCTTAAAAATATTTACAAAAAATACAAAAAGACTTGCTACATTTTGTATTTTAGTATAATATAATAAAGTAAATTGAAAAGATGCAAAAAATAAACAAGAAAGGAGAAAAAAACTAAAGCGCCTGGACCTATAAAAGGTTGACGAGGTCTAGAGTTATCGAAACATTCGGCGGATACTCTAGTGGCTTAGCTTAAAGTCAAAGTATTAAATAAAAAGCAATAGAAATATTGTAACAAAAATTAATACAATTAAGCATTAATTTGCATGCTTTCAATTCCGTAATAAAATTTAAAGGAGGATTTACTATGTGTGGAATTGTAGGTTACATAGGAACAAAAAAAGCAAGCCCAATACTAATAAATGGGTTAATAAGATTGGAATACAGAGGATATGACTCAGCTGGAATTTCAACAATAGAAAAAGAAGGTCTATCAATTATGAAAGACCAAGGAAGAGTCAAAAATTTATATAACTTAGATGGAATTGATAAATTAGAAGGGACAATAGGAATAGCACATACAAGATGGGCTACTCATGGAAAACCATCAAAAGAGAATTCTCATCCACATATGGATAACGAAAAAACAATTGGGGTTGTTCATAATGGAATAATAGAAAACTATAACGAATTAAGAGAAAATTTAATGCAAAAAGGATATACTTTTTATTCTCAAACAGATACAGAAGTGGTACCTAACTTAATTAATTATTATTATAAAAAAGAAACAAATAAAAACAAATTAGGATTTTTGCAAGCAGTAAAGAATGCATGTTGTGATTTAAAAGGTAGCTTCGCACTTGAAATAATTTGCAAAGACTTTCCTGATAATATGATTGTAGTAAGAAAAGATAGTCCCTTAGTTATTGGAAAAGGTGAAAACGAAAATTACATTTCTTCAGATATTCCAGCTATATTATCTTTTACAAAACACTTTTACTTATTAAACGATTTAGAATATTGTATATTATCACGTGAAAATGCAGAATTCTATGACCAAAATCTAAAATCAATAGAGAAAGAAACCGAAAGTATAGAATGGAATGCTACTAGTGCCGAAAAGGATGGGTTTGAAGATTACATGTTAAAGGAAATATATGAACAACCAGTAGCAATTAGAGAAACTGTAGGAGCAAAATTATCTGAAAATTCAAAATGTGAATTTAATGGACTAAACTTTACGAAAGAATACCTTAAAAATATTAATAGAATATATATTGTAGCATGTGGTACAGCTATGCATGCAGGATTAGTTGGAAAAAATATGATTGAAAAACTATGTCGAATTCAAACAGAAGTTGATATAGCTTCTGAGTTCAGATATAGAAACCCTTTAATTGATGAAAAAACTTTATGCATTTTTATTTCACAATCTGGAGAAACAGCAGATACAATTGCAGCTTTAAAACTATCTAAAGAACAAGGTGCTAAAACAATTACAATAACTAATGTTATAGGTAGTTCTATAACTAGAGAAGCAGATTACTCTCTTTACACACATGCTGGTCCAGAAATAGCAGTTGCATCAACAAAAGCCTATACTTCTCAAGTAATATTATTTGCTACTCTAGCAATTTACTTTGCTGAAATATTAGAAATAAATTCAGAGGATGTTTTTACCTTAAAAAAAGATATTTTAGAACTTCCTAAAAAAATTGAAGAAACACTTAAAGTATCAGAAAATATAAAGGACTTTGCAAAAAAAGTATATCAAGAAAAAGATATATTCTTTTTAGGAAGAGGAATTGACGAAACTGTTGCAAGAGAGGGGTCTCTAAAATTAAAAGAAATATCTTATATACATTCAGAAAGTTATGCAGCAGGAGAATTAAAACATGGTCCAATTGCTTTAATTGAAAAAGGTATTACTGTTATTGGAATAATTACAGATGAAAACTTAATAGAAAAAACAGTAAGTAATTTGCAAGAAGTAATTACAAGAGGAGCTAAAACTTTAATAATTACAAATCAAAAGGTTGATAATAAAATGTTTGATGAAGTTATTAATATTCCTTGTACTAATACCTTACTTTCTCCAATTTTATCTATTATTCCTTTACAATTATTTTCTTATTATATATCAAAGGAAAAGGGATTAGATGTAGATAAACCTAGAAATTTAGCTAAATCAGTTACTGTAGAATAATAAAAATGAAATTATAAACTATAAACATTAATTCAATAAAAGCCCTATATATAATTTAAAATGGAAATGAGATTTATGTTATAAATTTAACTTAAATCTCATTTTTTATTAAACTTTTACATTACTTATGAAAAGTTAACCTAGAATTAATTTCACTATTATTAAAACAATTGCACCAGGAAGTCCCAATAATCCGAATAAGAATGCTAGTAAAAAAATTTAAACCAATATGAAAATTAAAAGTTGCACCAATTAAATTAATTATATAAATAGTAATACCACCAAGAATAGAATTTAATATAATTTTTAGCAATTTTTGTAAGGGCAAAATAAATATTCTACCAAATATAAATAAAAAACATATACATGCTAAATATGTAATAATATTTGTATCCATTTTATCAACTCCATAAAAAATGATAATAATTAAAATTATCTAAAACTAAGATAAATTAATTATTACCATTTGTATGTCAAGTTTCGGACAAATATTACTTATCCAACTTCTTCTCTTTCTTTCCATAACTTAAATTTCAAATCCTTAATCATATCTACTTGAATTCGTTTCTGTTTTGCCAATTTTATTAAATAATCTAACTTTGCCTGATTTGCTTTTATTTGATAAGTATAATAATCTACTAAATCTTCTTGTGCATATTCAAAATTTTTATTTGCTATTTTTAATTCTTCTCTGGTTTTAATAATACTTATTATTAATTCTCTCTCTTTTTCAAGTTCAGTTTTTTCTATTATTCTACTTTCCTTTATATACATTTCTTGCATATTTTTACCTCTTTTTCATAATATTTACAATTAGTATATTCCTTCTACTATATTTTATTCAAAAATGAATTAAAATTCTCATAAATATAAAATAGATATATCAAGCTATCTACTATAAATTTGTAATAAAATTAGCTACAAGTAACAAAAAACAAATTATTTTCTACAAAATACTGTCAATAATTTTTGAAAATGTCCCAAAAATTTCTAAACATTAACGGAAAAA
>CAMXQV010000083.1 GCA_947245515.1 uncultured Clostridium sp.
GTGCTATACTAACTTAAACGACCACTGCGACAGCAGTTTAGTGCAATTACAATTTGAGGAGGAAATAAATTATGAGAAAACATTATTTAGATAATTTAAGAACGATTATGATTCTACTTTTATTTCCTATTCATACTTTTATGATATGGAATAATTACGGAACAAAATTTTATATATGGGCAGGAGCAAATAAATTATTAAGTTCATTGATTATTCTAGTTAATCCATGGATTATGGCATTGCTATTTGTTATAGCAGGGATGTGTGCAAAGTATTCTTTAGAAAAAAGAAATACGAAAGAATTTATAAAAGAACGATTTTCTAAATTATTAATTCCGTTTATAAGTGGAATAATACTACTTATTCCACTACAAACTCTATATGCTAGGAAATTTTTTTTCGGATATAATGGAAACTTTTTAAATAATTACAAATATTTTTTTACACATTTTACAGATTTAAGTGGAAATGATGGATGTTTCACACCAGGTCATTTGTGGTTTATAGTATTCTTATTTATAATTTCACTTTTTGCTTTATTAATAATAAAATATATACCTTATAAAAAAGTATCAATCAAATTAGAAAAAATTAATATTATTGGAATAATTTTGTTATTTATACCTATATGGTTAATGTCTTATGTTGGAGCTTTTGGGGTATATAGTTTTGGTAGATATTTCACATTATATTTATTAGGATATTATGTGATTACTAATGAAATAATTATGGATAAAATTATGAAAAATAAAGGATTAATTTTAGGACTTTTTAGTTTATTTCAGCTAATGCTAGTAATATTATATTATCATTTTTCTTACTATGGAGATATATTCGTAAATTTAGTTGGATGGCTTGGAACTTTATCTTGTATAATTATAGGCAATTTGTATTTAAACATAGAGGGTAAAATTTTCGACTATTTTAAAAAAGGATCATTTCCAATTTATATTTTGCATCTACCTGTATTAGTAATAATTGGGTACTATTCTTTAATAATTACAAATAATATCATTTTACAAATATGTATGATTATTTTTGGAAGTTTTATAGTAACTATATTACTTTATGAAATTATTAAAAAAATTCCTATTCTAAAAAAGATTATAGGAGTTAGATAAATTACAATTTGAAAGGAATGGAAATGATACAACTATTAAAATATGGAAATACAAATTGTTATTATATAAAAGGTAAAAATGGTAGTTTGTTAGTAGATACAGACTGGGTAGGAACATTACAAGCATTTTACAGAAAAATTAAAGAATTAAACATTGAAAAAATTGATTATCTTTTAATTACACATTATCACCCAGACCACATGGGAATAGCACAAGATATAATTGATATGGGAACAAAACTATTATTAGTAGATGTTCAAAAAGATTATGTTCATAGTCCAGATATAATCTTTCAAAAAGATAAAAATATTCAGTTTAAGCCTATAAATACAGAACCTGTAATCATATCCTGTGAACAAAGTAGAGAGTTCTTAAATAATTTAGGAATAGATGGAGAAATAATATTTACACCAGGACATAGTGAAGATAGTATTTCTCTAATTTTAGATAATGATAGTGCTTTCGTAGGAGATTTATATGATTTGAAATCTGCAATAGAATTTAATGATGAGAAGATAAATAATAGTTGGAATAAAATATTAAGTCATAATATATCAAAGATATATTATGGTCATCACGAACAAACTATTAGCAATATAAAAAAGATAGAGGATACACTAACTAATTAGTGCGAGAAATGAATAAGAAATTAAACGATGTAAGTTTCAGAAAAAACTCCACTAGAAGCTAAAATATAATTTCTATATTTTTTAAATCGATATTTTTGTTGTTTCGAGAGTATTAAAAACTAACTTTAATATTGAAGATATTTCCACTCATAGTCTAAGACATACATATTGTACAAGATGTATTGAAACAAGTATAGAGCCAATGGTAGTTGCAAGTTTTCTAGGTCAGTTAGATATAGAAATGGTTTATGGTGTATATACAAATATACAAGAACGATTTAGAACAAATGAATTAACAAAAATAAATAGATATTATATGAATGAAAAACTTATAAATACGATTGTAGAAAATTTAGATACAACAGAAATAAAACTTTAATATTTTTTAAAGTATTGCAATTTAAGCATTTCGTCATTATTTACTAAACATTAGCTAAACAAATTTAAAATTAACTAAAATTAAAAATAGTTAGAAAAATATAATAATCGTTAAAAGTAGTGATATTATGGTATTACAGAATTATTAAAACAAAATAAAAAAGCCTATTTTTACTAGAAAAACGGCTTTCTTTGGTTGCGGGGAAAAGACTACTTGTTTATATATAGCCATTTATTGCACTTTTGTTTAGCTTTGTGTTTAAGTAGAAAAAATTAAAATAAATTAACAATAGTGACTTTTACTGAAAATACAGTATTTAGACTATATAAAAATGTCAAAATTCTATTTTGATATTTTTATGTAGTTTCGTGGAAGAGTTTGAGAAACCGAGAAAGGTTGCTCAAACAGTTTAGCAAAAGCTAAACTGCTATATAACAATATATCAATATTGTTATAACACGGTTAAAATATTCAAATAAAATAATGTAAATTATTTTGTGGTATTGTTTAAATTTATTTAATCAATATGAATATTTAATCGTGTATAAAAGGATTATTAAGGAAAACTTTAGTTGTCCTTAATCACACGAACTTCTTTTGAAGTTCTAACACACTAGAACTTCAAGAAAGTTATATATAGAAAAATCAAAGGAGGTATTTATTTTGCTTGAGCCTACGAAGGCTATCTTAAAAGAAAAGGAATAGAAAAAATGAGTTATGCAATAATCAGAAATGCTAACTACAAAAAAGATAATCTTGCAGGATTATACAAACATAACGAAAGAAAAAATACAAACTATTCTAATAAAGACATTAACAAAAATAATTCTATAAAAAACTATTCAATTAAACAATGCAATACTACCTATTCAAAAGCTATTAACGAACTAATTAAAACTAATGATTTAAAATGTAGAATAACAAGTTATACTAATTTAGTTTGTGAATTTATTATTACTTCTGATAAAGAATTCTTTGAAAAAATTGGTAAAGAAGAAACAAAAAGATATTTTCAAACTGCTTATAATTTTGTTGCAAATTACAAAAATCTAGAAGAACAATATATTTTATCTGCAAAAGTTCATTTAGACGAAAGCACACCCCATTTACATTTAGTATTTGTTCCAGTTATTCAAACTACAGAGAAGAACGGAAATCAAGTCAAAAAAATTGCTTGTAGTGAGTATTGGAAAGGCAAAGACAGTTATAAAAAATTACAAGATAACTTCTATAAATATATTACTGAAAATGGCTTTGATTTGGAACGTGGCAAAGAACGAGAAATTGAGCATTTAAGTACAGAAAAGCTAAAGCAAGTTACTAATTACGAAAATATAAAATATGAATTAGCACAAGAAGAAATACAACCATTAGAAATAAAAAATACAGCTTTAGTTTTAGCACAGAATAAAGAATTAGTTAAATATGTAAATAGACTAAAATTGCATTTAAGCAAGTCTTATAGTGTAATAGAAACAGTGAATAAATTACAAAAGCAAAATGCTGATTTGCAATATGAAAATCAAGAATTAAAAAGAGAAAATCGCAAATTGAAGAATTACATAAATAAAACTTTTGAAGTAGTAAAACATCTTTTTAATTTTCCTTTAGATACTTTTAAAAGACTAGTTGATAATTTTGTTAAGAATATTGAAAAATAAATTTGTTTTTATTGAATTTCAAACAATTATACTATATAATGCTTTTCATAGGAAGTGAACTAAAAGCAGATGTGTGTTGCCACTTTTATAAATGATAAAATAAAAGTAACCAAAAAAGGGAAAATAAAAATTACCAAA
>CAMXQV010000084.1 GCA_947245515.1 uncultured Clostridium sp.
TAATCTTTATAAAAAAGTGTAAAAATATGTGTCTAAATACTTGACCTAAATCCAATATTCCTTTTCGCTAATTTCTTGTTTTCTAGTTTGAATTGCAAAATATGTTTGTGCAAGAGCAATAACTTTTTTTCTTGTATCCCCATTTTGTGCTATCAAATAGCAAGCATAACGTGTTAATTTGTAATCTTTAATCATTACTTCAGCATTATTTGCACGTTTTGACAACTTGTCGACGTCGACAAAATGTTCAAACACACTAATATCACTATTTTTACACGATTCTTTTGCTTTACTTATTACATTTTCAAATTTTCGCCATTCTTTATAATTCAAAACTGATTGCAATTCTCTAGCATACCAATATTCTATTCCATTTTCATCAATATGTTTAATATCTTCAAAACTTTGATTAGTGTAATTCTCATTATTATCTAGTTCTTTCATTTGAAATCATCTCCGTTTCTTTTTTTAATTATTACTATTAAATAAAATACTTTTTACTAAAATTTCTAAATTTTACCTTATAATAATACTTTCATAATACATCTCTTGAAAATCAGTTAATAGTTTAATTTCATTATCTGTAAAATTCTTATTTTCTGGTACTATAACTAATTTGTCGTCATCATCATTTAATCTATGTATTACTGCAATACATTTCCCTGTATATTCTTTTAGCGGTTTATATTCTCCTAAAACATAACAGTCCAATTCTTCTCCATCTCCACTAATTGTATTTGGAACAAACCCATAGTTTACTAAATATATAGAGTCTGGATAATTAGGATGACTACTTCCGATTGGTCTGTCTATTTTTACATAAACATTTTTTCCTATAAATTCAGTTGCTTTTGCTTTCATTTTATTTCCCTTCATATATTAAAAATTATTTTAACTGTTCTAAGTCTAATAATTCATTTCCTTTAAATTTCATTTTTATTAGACAAGGAGATCCAATATCTAAAATCTTATCTTTATACACTAATTTAATATTTTCATTTACTTTACACCAATTTAATAATAAAAATTTTATTGAACCTCCGATGACTTACAACTGCAATTTTTCTTTCTTTATTTTCTTCTAAAATTCTATTAAGAAAATATGTCATTCTCCTATTTGTATCTTCACAACTTTCCCCATCAGAAGTTTTAAATTTTCTGTCTACTAATTGTTCTTGAGATGGATCTCTTGTTTTTTTATCTTTCATAAAAATAGCTAATTCTTTTAAATTTCCTAATTTTCTTTCATTTAAGCTATCATCAATATTAATAGATAAATTATTATTATATGCAATATATTTTGCTGTTTCCTTAGCTCTAGTATAACTACTAGACCATACTATATCAATATTTTTGAGTTCTTTGTATTCACTTAATTTTCTTGCTTCATTTTCACCCTCAACTGATAAAATTTCCTTCTCATTAACTATTTGTGAATTTTCATTTGTATTTCTGATTCCATCTTCTTTAATAGTATCAGCATGTCTAATTAAATAGATTATATTATCTTCCATATTATAAATTTAACCTTTCTATTTTTTTAATTTTTAATCATATTACTAATCAGTTTTCCCACTTTTTTTATCATTCTCTCCTAAGTTAACTTCTTTTATTGTTATAAATTCAAACTTTCTATAAAAATCTTCTTTTTTGAAAAAAATTGTAAAAATATAATTTAAATCTTTTTATATATTTATACCACAGTTTACAATATTTTCATAGCTTTTTATTGATATTTCCATAATAAATAATTAAAGGCTGTTATCTTTATTATAACAACCTTTTACAATTTTATCTTCCTAAATATCTATCTTTTTTCTTTGTTTTCGTAATATCTTCTTGCCCATTTTTCATTTGCATTTCAATCTTTATAACTTCTTTAACCTTTGGTGTGTCTTCTAAAATATAATTTGCTGTTTTTAGATTTTTTCTATACTTATTTAAAATTGTAGTGCAGTTATTTCGCTTTTCTTTGTATTCTTCTATTAATTTATCATCTTTGCAGTTTCTTAGCTTATTTCTGTATTTTTGTCTTAAATTGGCAACATCTTCAATGTCTTTTTCAGTTCGTGAAATATAGCTTTTTACATCTTCTGTTGTTTTTAGTTTTCCTGTTACTATAAGTCTAATTTCATTAGAATATCGCTCCATTTTTCTTACTTCTTGTCTCATTTCTGGAGACAGTGGCTCATAGTTTTTTCGTTTTGGTAATAATCCTAATAGATGAAATAGTAATAAAAACAGTACATCAATTCCTTTCATTTTACTAATATCTCTAAACTTTCCCTCATACTTGTATATTCTATATTGGAGCTTTTTCTTTTTAGGGTGTATAAATTCAATATATCTATTTTGATAATGATATGGATTGTGTTGAACTTTGTTTGCAATGTTCTTTGGTAAATATTTTTCCCCTAAATGATACATTCTTACTGCTTTTTTATCATTTATTGAACGAATTGTTGGATATTTTCTGTTATAGTCATCATTTATAATATAACCTTTTTTAAGCATAATCTTTTTGAATTGTCCATAATTTATACACATTTGCATTGCTTCATCAATAGCTTGTCTTATTACATTATACTTTGTTGGCTCTCCTCGTTTTTCTGCCAAGTATATACTTCTTGGTGTTTTTCCTGTTGGTTTTTCAATAACTGTTAGTCCATATTCTCTACATAGTTCATCTGATAACTCTCTGAAATGATAATATGCTCGTTTGTTACAGTCGAACTTCTTGCCTGTAAACATATTAACTGAATTTACTACAAAATGGTTATGATATGTGCCTGTATTAAAATGTGTTGCAACTACTACTTGATATTCACTCCACATCTTTTCTGCAAGTTTTACTCCAATTTTATGTGCTAATTTTGGCGATACTTCTCCTGTTTTAAAACTTTGATATGCGTGATATGCAACATTTCCTGTGCATTTATCAAATCTATTTTGTACTTCCCACATTTCTTCATAAGCTGTTTCTGCTTTACAATTTACTCCTGTTACATACATAGTTTTTTCGTTTTTATCAATAGTTTTCTCATCATTTTCTGCATATTTTAATACTTGTTTTAAATCTGAAAATGTTGTCTTTTCTGGATTTTTTGCATAACTTATTACACGAGATATACTATCTTTAATTGCCCATATTTTCGTTGTTGCCACCCACATCATCTCCGTTTTTTATAATTATAAATATCTAAAAAATCACTTTGCATTTTTGTTATTTTATCTTTTATTTCTTCATCACTCATATAAGAAAACTCATTTTTTAGTTCAACAATTCCATTGTAAATTTTACGAAGTTCTTCATCTGGTATTGAATAAATTTCTTTTTGTAATCCTGCTTTTCTTAAATAAGATGATAAATTCAAGTTGCTCTTTTTAGCATTTCTTTGTAATTTTTTCTTTTCATTTTCATTCACTCTAACATTAATTCCGATTGTCCTATTTCTCATAATTTTTCACTTCCTTTTTGATAAATTTTCGTTCTATTTTTATAAAATTTTTACTTTCACAAGGTAGGGGTTATAGGGGATAAAAATCCCCTTTCAGCATAAGCTGTCGGTTTTGTGGCAATACAAAACCTATGCTCGCTACACTTATAGACATTAAATATGGCAATACATTTGACTGTTTGCTCCTACCTGTAATTCTTTATACATATATTAGTTCTTTTAGTACAATTTAGTAAGTAAACCTGAGGAACTTCCCCTCAAGTTTCTCTCAGAACCGTGCG
>CAMXQV010000085.1 GCA_947245515.1 uncultured Clostridium sp.
TGAATATAAAAAAGTGTCCTTATAAAAATTGTACAAAAAAGTGTTGACAATCCACTATAAAAAATATTATGATGGTTTTGAAAGAAGGTCATCTATAAGAAATAAAGTTTCTAAAATAGATCCATATTATGATGAAATAAAAAATAAAATGGAGCTTGTAGGAGTAAATATAATGAGCTTATATCAATACTTTTATGATAAAGACAATAAAATTGGAACATATTCAAATTTCAAAAAATATCTAAAAAAGCATAATCTAAAACCTAAAAAGAATATAGATGTATATCCGAAAAATTTAGTCATTAAAAAATAATGACTATGTTACTTCGCTGTTATGTGAAAAAACGAATTGTATTTCTACAACTCGTTTATCTACTATCTCTTAATTTATGCCTGTCCTTAATTTCCAGCTTTTTTAATGCTGTATATAACCCTTTTGTCTGTTCTTCACTATTTATCTTTGCTATTTTTATATCTCGTTTTATAATAAATTCCTTTGGCATTTTAAATGTTCCAATAGCTCCTCCACCATCAAAAAAGTTATATCTTCCGTCTTTATCTTTTCCTAAATAAATTGATATAACATCACTTTTCATTGAATTAGTTAGTGGTAATTCTATACTACAAAGCATTCCTGTTCTCATTTCTTCTAATATTTGTATTGAATCTTTTTCCTGCATTTTCTTTCCCTCCTTAATATTTTTGAGCATAAAAATAAAGCATATTTCTATGCTTTGCTTTTATAACTTTTATTTTTTTATCATTATATAATGTGTTTCTGTTTCATCTTCCTTTTTAAATCCCATTTTCTCATATAACTTAATTGCTTTTTCATTTATTTTAAATACTTGTAACTTTATATTTTGTTCTTTATGTTCAAATAGAATTTCTTTTAATACTGCTGTTCCAATTCCTTTATTTTGATATTCTGGTTTTACACAAATATTTCCTATTTCAAAAGTATTATTGTCTTTGTTCTTTCCATTATAAAATCCAACTAGCTCATCTTTTAAATATATAAGTTCTATATTCTTTGAGTTCTCTTTCATAAATCTAGCAAATAGCTTTTGCTGATTTTCTTCGTTCCACTCTCCATAATTTTTTTCAACATATTCCTTATATACTTCTTTTTTTAAATCATATATAAAATGTATTTCACTTCCATTTTTATATGGTTTTAATTCTAAATTTGGAACATCCCAACTTAATCTGATTTTTCTTTCTGTAATCTTATTTTGAAGTTGGACTTTATCTGCAAAACTTTTGTGGTCATAATTTGCTGTCTGTTCACTAAAAATGCAACCACAATATTTCTGCATATATAATCCTAGTTCTCTAGCTTTGGTCTGTCCTTCTTTAAAACCTACTCTAAAATCTCTATATAAAAATTTCAAATCATACTTTATGGCTACTTTTTCTGCAATTTTTATAATAACTTCATGTTTTTGATATGGACTGACTAATAGTGTAGTAGAAAAAGTATCATAACCATTTTCTTTAGCATATTTTGCCGTTTTTTCTAAACGCACTGGATAGCAATAATTTTTACATCTATTGTCTAAATCATTTATTACTTCTTTGCAAAATTCTTTTAATCCATAAGCTTCATCAAATATAGAATTAAGGTTAATATCTTTTGTGTATTGCTTTAGAGTATCTCTTCTAGCTTTATATTCTAAATATGGATGTATATTTGGATTAAACCAATATACAGTTGGTTCAATTCCTTCTTTTCTTAAAGAATCAATACAATATACACTGCAAGGTGCACAACATGTATGTAATAATAATTTCATTTTCTACTTCCTTTTTTATTATTCTTCTTGATATTCATAACCTAAATGTTTATAAGCTGGTGCTAAAACTCTTCTACCTCTTAAAGTTCTTGCAATAAAACCAATTTGAATTAAATATGGTTCATATACATCTTCTATTGTTTCAATTTCTTCACCTATGGTTGCTGCTAAAGCTTCTATTCCAACTGCCCTTCCACTATATTGAACAATCATCGTTTCCAATAGTTTTCTATCAATTTCATCTAATCCTAACTCATCTATTTCTAACTGATTTAAAGCATGCTTTGCTATTTTTAAATCGATATTTCCATCTCCTAAAACTAAAGCATAATCTCTTACCCTTTTTAGAAGCCTATTAGCAATTCTAGGTGTTCCCCTTGATCTTCTTGCAATTTCTTTTGCTGCCTCCTCTTCTATTTTTACCTGTAAAATCTCACTTGATCTCTTTATAATCGTTGTTAAGTCCTTTGTAGAATATAGTTCTAATCTATGTGTTATTCCAAATCTATCACGCAAAGGAGTTGTTAATGCTCCTGCTTTTGTTGTAGCTCCTATTAGTGTGAATTTTGGCAAATCAATTCTTATAGATTTTGCACTTGGTCCTTTTCCTATCATTATATCTAAGGTATAATCTTCTAAAGCTGGATATAATATTTCTTCTACATTTTTGTTTAATCTATGAATTTCGTCAATGAATAAAACATCATATTCTGACAAGCTTGTTAGTATAGCTGCTAAATCTCCTGCTTTTTCTATTGCTGGTCCTGATGTTATTTTTATGTTTGAATTCATTTCTTTTGCTATGATATTTGATAATGTGGTTTTTCCTAGACCTGGTGGACCATATAGTAATACATGATCTAAAGCTTCTCCTCTTTTTTTGGCTGCTTCTATATATATTTTCATATTTTCCTTTACTTTGTTTTGTCCTATATATTCCTTTAAATTATTGGGTCTTAAAGAGTTTTCTAGTTTCTCTTCGATACCATTTTCTAAATTAGGATTTATAATTCTTTCTTCTTCCATATGTGTTTTCCTTTACCTTTTATATCTGTATTATACTGTTTTTAGTTTAATATGTAAAGAAAAATAATTGTATTTCAGAAATAAAGATTAAATTTTTTAGTTTTTATATATTGTCCATTTTTCATTTCCA
>CAMXQV010000086.1 GCA_947245515.1 uncultured Clostridium sp.
TTCCAATTAAGCCATTCTTTTGCTATGTTTGGAAACAAAGTATAATCATCTGCTAGTAACTCTATTTTTCTTTTTGCCTTTTCTTCATTAAATTCAGCAAACTTATTTAATTCTTATGAACATTCTTCTGTAAATACTTTAACATTAGGAACTGCAATCTTTCTTTTAATATCAAAATATACATCAGTAATTAATTCGCCTAATCTTTTCCTTGCCTCTTGTTCACTTCTTGCTGTTCTAGATAATCTCGGATTCCTATCAACTCCTTCCATAATTGAATTTAGGGCTAATGTTACTCTTGCCTCATAACTATTTCCTTTTTTCCTTATTGTAACTGTTCCTTTTGGTGCTCTTTGTCTATTTATTTTTTCCATAATAACTCCTTCCAAATAAGTTTAAAAAACTAAATAGTTTAAGGGCACAAAACTTAATATATAAACATATCTTATCACGTTTAAAACAAGAAATCAGCCCTTTTTACTAATTACTAATAATCATAGTCGCCATACTCACCACAGTTCTCCTCAAACCATTTTGGTAACAATTCTTTATTAATGATTATTTTTCTTTTAAATCTAACTGCTGGAAAACCTTTTACTTTAACTAATTTCAACATTAAATTTCTACCTATACCTAACATCTCTCTTGCTTCATCTACAGTTAATCCCAATTTTGTATTTTCTTCATTTGTAGTCAATGCAGATGTCCTCCTTTCATGATTTAGTAAGAGTAAAATTTATTTCTCTACTAGATAAGTTCCAAAATACAGTTCAAAATGTAACCCTTTTTAGAAAAATTTAAAAATTTTATTCTTCCACTAGGTAAATGCCACCATTTTTCGAAAAATGAGTAATTTTTTGAAAATTTCTTAAATTTTTTTTAATATTTACTCTTCACTAGGTATATGTCATCGTTTTTCAAAAAAAGGGTAATTTTCTAAAAATTTCTTTAAATTTTTTTATTTACAGTTTTACTCTCCACTAGGTATATGTCATTCAATATCCAAAAGTCGGAAATTTTTTTAAAAGTTTTTTTGATTTTTTTAATTTTCAAATAGAATTGTATTAATTTTCTATACTTTTCTATAGCTTTTTGATATAATCTGTGTTAAATAAATAGTAAGTTATCGCTGAGATTGGAGAGGAAAAGATTGAATATAAAAGAGATTAAAGATAGAAATTCATTAATAATAAATCAATTATTAGAAGTATGGGAAGATTCAGTAAAAGCAACACATTTATTTCTATCTAATGAAGAAATTAAAAATATAAAAGAATATGTACCACAAGCTATTTTGGGAGTATCACATTTAGTGATTATAGAGAATGAAAGCCATCAACCTATTGCCTTTATGGGAATAGAAGATACAAAACTAGAAATGTTATTTATTAAAAATAGTGAAAGAGGAAAAGGAATAGGAAAACAGTTGTTAAACTATGGTATAGAAAAATATAATGTTAATGAACTAGCAGTAAATGAGCAAAATCCTAATGCAAAAGGATTTTATGAATATATGGGATTTAAAACTTACAAAAGAACAGAATTAGATGAACAAGGAAATCCTTATCCAATTTTATATATGAGATTAGAAAGATGAAATTACAATATATGGGGTGTTTATAAATGAATAAAGAAATACTATTATCAAATATGGATAAAGTTCATACTACAGAAATGGGTATTGATAGAATTAAGAAAAATCTTAAATTAGATACTAATGATGTAGTTGAATATTGCAAAAATAAAGTTTTAGATAAAAATTGTAATATTTATAAGCAAGGTAAGAATTGGTATTGTGAAATTGATAATATAAAGATAACTATTAACTCATATAGTTATACAATTATTACTGCACATACTATTTGCTAAATTACAATTTTATATAAAAATCTCTGGAAACTATATTCCCAGAGATTTTTTACAATTATTGTTTAACAATACCATCATTTGCAGTAAATCCTTCAAGTGAATTTTCTTTTGTTTGAATACAAATATAAGAAATTGAATTATCTTTAGCAGCAAAAAATTGTCTTTCTGCTTTTGGAGATATTCTTATCCAATCTCCTGTAACTAAACTAATTTCTTCATTATCGATAACTGCTTTTCCAGAACCATCAAAAATGTAATAAACTTCTTCATTTTGTTTATGGGAATGAATAAATGGTACACATTCTCCAGCAGAAATAGTATTAATACTAATTTCAGCACCTGTTAAACCTAATTTATCATGTAATTCAACTCTTGGAGCATTTTCAAAACATACTTTCTTAAAATTTGACATATCAAATTCCTCCTTTAAATATATTGTAATCAATTTATATCAAAGCACATAATAAAAAACAAGTACGCACTTAAAAGTAACTATGGACTGATTTTATAATATATGATATAATGCCAGTAAATTTAAGTGAGGTATGAAAATGAAAAATAAAGATGAATTGCCAAGATGTCCTGTTGCTACAACAGTTTCCTTAATAGGTAACAAGTGGAAATTATTAATTATAAGAAATTTGATGAGTAGAACCTGGAGATTTAATGAATTGTTAAAATCACTAGATGGAATATCTCAAAAAGTATTAACTGATAATTTAAGACAGCTTGAAAGTGATGGTATTATATATAGAAAAGATTATAAGACCAATCCACCAAAAGTTGAATATGGAATGACTAAGTTAGGATTAGAACTAAATAAAGTATTTGATGCACTAACTGAGTTTGGAGATTTTTATAAATCACAAATTTGATTAGCAACACAAATTACAGGTATACTGTTAGATGTAAATAAATGAGTTTACATCTAATTTTTTTGGTTGTAAAATTATTTACAAAGAATTTAAGTTAGAACATCAAATTACAGAGGTCTTAGAATCTACTGTATATGTGTCAATGATGTGAAACAAACTTTTATAAAAAAATTTGTAGTATTAT
>CAMXQV010000087.1 GCA_947245515.1 uncultured Clostridium sp.
ACAAAAATATAAAAAAATTCTCAAAAAAAGTGTCCAAAAACTTGACATAGATCCATCTTCTCTTAATATTTTGTTTTCATTTTCTAATTTATCTATTTTTAAATTTAAAGCCTTTATTTCTTTTTTATGTTCTTCTTTTAATTTGTCAATTTGTTTTTTGTGTTTTGATTAATTTCATAGATTTCTATTTGATGTTGCTTTTTCATATCTTTAATTTCTTGTGATAAATTATCACATTTTTTTAATACATCTTCTAATTGCTTAAATATATGTTTATCATAAACCGTAGCCATAATTTACCACCTTTCTTTATTTTATATTATATATTAAACAAAGAAAAAAGACCATAACAATAGTATTTCAATACTGTTACAGTCTCTGTAATATTCTGTGGATAACTTTCTCTTATTTTTATATTTCCAATTTAGGGCTGAGTAGTAACTTTTATTTTTCTTTAAACAATTAATCTACTAAATATTCTAACATTTTTAATTTTAAATTAGTTTATGAAGTTTTAACGCACTAATTTAGCAGCTTTTACAAGTCCAACAAATAAAGGTGCTGGCTTATTTGGTCTAGATTTCAATTCAGGATGAAATTGTGAAGCTATAAAATATGGATGTTTCTCAATTTCCACAATCTCAACTAAAGTTCCCTCTGGAGATGTACCAGAGACCTTTAATCCAGCATTTTCTAATCGTTCTTTATAAATATTATTAACTTCAAACCTATGTCTATGTCTTTCAGAAATTTCTTCCTTACCATAGAGACTACTTGCTAAAGTATCTTGTTTTAAAATACAAGGATATGAACCTAAACGCATAGTTCCCCCCTTTTTATTTACTCCTATTTGTTCTTCCATTATATGAATTATAGGAATTTTTGTTTTTTCATCAAATTCTACTGAATTTGACGCTTCTAATTTAAGCACATTTCTCGCAAATTCAATAACAGCCATTTGCATGCCTAAACAAATTCCCAAAAATGGTATGTTATTTTCTCGAGCATATCTAATAGTTTCTATTTTACCCTCTATACCTCTATTTCCAAATCCTCCTGGTACTACTATTCCATTATATCTATTTAATTTTTTACTTGAATTATCCTTATTTATTGTCTCTGAATCAATTAGTTCAATATCAACTTTAACATTATTTGCAAATCCAGCATGATATAAACTTTCTATTACTGAAATATAAGAATCTTCTAATTTTACATATTTTCCAACAATTGCAATTTTCACTCTATTATTTTCATCTATATTTCTTACCTTTTGTATCATTTCCTCCCATTTTGAATTTTCTGGGATGTATCGATCTAATTTTAAGTGATTACAAACTTCTCTTGCCAAGCCTTCTTCTTCTAGCATCAAGGGAACTGCATATAAACAATCTGCTGTTTTATTTTGTATTACACTTGTTTTCCTTACATTACAAAATAAGGATAACTTTTCTCTAATATTATCTGGTATATCTTGCTCTGTTCTACATACTAAAATATCTGGTTTTATCCCTAGACTTTGTAATTCCTTCACAGAGTGTTGTGTTGGTTTAGATTTTATTTCCTTCGAACCAAATATATATGGCAATAATGTAACATGGATATATACTACATCTTCTGAATTTTTTTCTAATCCTACTTGTCTTATAGCTTCTATTATAGAAAGTCCTTCTATATCTCCAATTGTTCCACCAACTTCTGTTATTACAATATCTGTGTCTGTTCCTTCAAAACCATATATTTTCTCTTTTATTTCATTTGTTATATGTGGTATTACTTGTACTGTTTTTCCTAAGTATTCGCCTTTTCTTTCCTTTTCTATTACATTCGAATAAATTCTTCCCATTGTAACACTAGAATTTTTAGTTAAATTTTCATCTATAAATCTTTCATAATGGCCTAAATCTAAATCTGTTTCTGCACCATCATCTGTTACAAATACCTCACCATGTTCATATGGATTCATTGTCCCTGGATCTACATTTATATATGGATCAAATTTTTGTATTGTTACTTTATATCCTCTATTTTTTAATAGTCTTCCGTAAAGAAGCTGCAGTTATTCCCTTTCCTAGTCCCGATACTACTCCACCTGTTACAAAAATATATTTTGTATTCATTTCTTCCTCCTTAATAAAAATAAAAAAAGATTAAAAAATCACCTAAAAAATTGGTTTTTTTTTAATCTATTTTTATTTTATCACTTCTTTAATTTAATTACAAGTGCTTTTGTCAAGTTTCCAGGGTAATTTTGTATATTTCGCAATGTCCCAGCAGTATTTACTTAGGTTTTAAATACCACTTCGGCGATATTTCCTTTTAAATATTTATAAGAACCTAATTCAAATAAATATCCTACTCTTAAATATCACGACCTCTATCATTTGGTTTAATGACAAAATATTCAATTGTGTTATTAAAATAGATTGTCAATATTTTTTTGAAATTTTTTAAAAAAGACGGTTATAAAAACCGTCCCTCCGTTTGCCTTTTTATGCTATTCTTCATCAGCTTCATCTGGAAGAAGCATAAGCAAATATAAAAGTTTTTCAACTACTTTTGCAATTCTCATTTTTATTTTCATTGGCAATTCCCCCAATACTTTTTTGTACTTATATTTTAACATTGTTTACATAATTTTGTCAATTAATTTAAAGCAATCTCTTAATATCTCTGTAAGGCAATTACTTAAAATTTTAAGCTATTCCCACAGCTTTGAGGAATAAAAATTTTTCGCAATAAATTTAATTGATAAAACACAAAC